>JAFLUI010000039.1 GCA_022508825.1 Oscillospiraceae bacterium | reverse complement strand
CAACGATGAGCTTCATTTCGTGGATACACTCAAAGTAAGCGTTTCTGGGATCGTATCCTGCCTCAACAAGAGTCTCGAAGCCTGCCTGCATGAGAGCGCAGACACCGCCGCAGAGAACAGCCTGCTCACCAAAGAGGTCTGTCTCGGTCTCTGTACGGAATGTTGTCTCAAGGACACCTGCTCTTGCGCCGCCGATACCGAGAGCGTATGCAAGACCGATATCTGTAGCATCGCCTGTAGCGTCCTGCTCAACAGCGATAAGACAGGGAACGCCCTTGCCAGCCTGATATTCGCTTCTTACAGTGTGTCCGGGACCCTTGGGAGCGATCATGATAACGTTGACGTTCTTGGGAGGAACGATACATCCGAAATGGATATTGAAGCCGTGAGCGAAAGCCAGTGTCTTGCCCTCTGAAAGGTTGGGAGCGATCTCCTCCTTGTAGAGCTTAGCCTGCTTCTCATCGGGAATAAGGATCATGATAACGTCAGCAGCCTTTGCAGCCTCGGAAACGGAAAGAACCTTCAGTCCCTGGGACTCAGCCTTTGCACGGGACTTGGAGCCCTCGTAAAGACCTACAACGACATTTACGCCGCTGTCCTTAAGGTTAAGAGCGTGAGCGTGTCCCTGTGAGCCGTAGCCGATGATAGCCACTGTCTTGCCGTCCAGTCTGCCAAGATCGCAGTCCTGCTGATAATAAATTTTGTTTGCCATTTTAAACAACCTCCGTTAATAATAGTTGGATATATACTTATCAGACGGATATCTCCGTTTGATCTGTGCCTTGTTTTCTGCCCTATTTTCTGATGGTCTCCGAACCCTTCTGGATAGCTATAACTCCCGTGCGGACTATCTCCTTTATACCGTACGGACGGATAAGCTCCTCGAAGCGTTCAAGGTGGATGGTAGTGTCGGATATCTCAATGGTCATTGTTGTCTGAGATATGTCAATGATCTTTGCCCCCATGATCTCGCAGATGGTAAGTATCTCGTTTCTCTGCTTGGATGTTGCATTGATCTTGATAAGCTGCAGCTCCCTTGAAATAAACTCATGGGGCTTAAGAGCCTTGACCTTCAGAGTGTCTATCAGCTTGTTGAGCTGCTTTTCAAGCTGCTCAACGGTATGCTCGTCCCCGTCGGCAACTATGGTGACTCTGGAGATCTTAGGGTCGTCTGTCTCTCCCACAGCAAGGCTGTCGATATTGAAGCCCCGCCTTGAAAAAAGTCCGGAGATCCTTGACAGCACACCTGCATGGTTCTCCACAAGAATTGATATTGTATGCTTCATTTTATTATTACTCTCCCTGCACTTCGCAAAATTTTCGGAGGACATCCCGAAAAACCGTGCTTTCGGAACAACGTCCTCATATCAATTTTACCATATTTAACGGTATGCGTAAAATATATATTTTTCATGCAATGCATAACCTGCAATTATATCAGAGTGTGGATTCATGCCTCCACACATTGCACTCCAGCAGATATGCCTCCTTGGAATTGCAGAGATGCTCTATCGCCGCCTCCGCCTCCGCCATAGTGGAGACCCGCTCCGCTTCAATGCCGTAGGACTTTGCAAGCATGACAAAATCAGGATTTCCGTCCGCAATATGGACAGCGGTCTGATTGTCCTCATAAAGATTGGTCTGCAGCTCCCGCACCATTCCAAGACGGTTGTTCCGCATGATTATTATTTTGACCGGGACCTTTTCCTGAACGATAGTGGCAAGCTCCATCATCTCCATCTGGAAGGAGCCGTCCCCGCAGACAGCCACCGCTTCATATTCGGGAGCCGCAAGCTTTGCTCCCACCGCCGCGGGAATGGAGTATCCCATAGTACCCATACCGCCGCTTGTAAGGAAGCGTCCCTTTTTGAACTGAAAGTTATTGCAGGTCCAGATCTGGTTCTGTCCCACGTCCGCAACACAGATGGTCTTGTCGGGGAGCTTTGCAGACAGCTTCCGTATAAACATTTTGGGATTTACATACCCCTCTGTTTCGTCCTCTTTCGGGACAGTGTTCTTTACCTCCGAAAGCTCGGCAAGCCAGTCCGCCCGTTCAGCGGAGTCCATAGCAGCCGAAAGCTCGGTGAGGATATTTTTGCAGTCCCCTACAAGAGGGATGTCAACGTGCATATTCTTGCCGATCTCGGCAGGGTCAACGTCTATGTGGATGATCTTTGTGGTCTCCGCAAGAAATTTCGGAGAGCGGACAGCTCTGTCTCCCACCCTTGCGCCAATGAGAATCATGGTATCGCATTTGGAAACAGCCTCATTTGCTGTCTTTACTCCGTGCATACCGAGCATACCCATGTAAAGTGGGTGCTCAGACGGAAATATGCCAAGACCCATCATTGTGGAAACAACAGGTATCTTTGTTTTCTCCGCAAAAGACACAAGTTCTTCCTCTGCCTTTGCGGAAATTACTCCCCCTCCTGCGCATATAAGAGGACGTTCGGAGCTTTTAAGAGCCTCGCAGACCTTTTTTATCTGAAATCCGTTTCCCCTGACAGTAGGCTTGTAGGTGCGAAGCTCCACCGTTTCGGGGTATTCAAAATCTATCATGGTCTGCTGGATATCAACGGGGACGTCAATAAGCACGGGACCCTTTCTGCCTGTCCCTGCAATATAGAAAGCCTCCTTGAATATCCTTGGAAGCTCGGCGGCGTCCTTGATAAGATAGCTGTATTTTACAAATGGCTCTGCAGTGCCGGTGGTGTCCACCTCCTGAAAAACATCGCAGCCGATCTGGTCTGTAGAGACCTGTCCGGTAATGCAGATAAGAGGGATACTGTCGGCATATGCGGAAGCAATAGCGGTCATAAGATTCATTGCGCCGGGACCGGATGTTGCAATGCATACAGCAGGCTTTCCTGTCATTCTGGCATAACCGCTGGCAGAGTGTCCCGCGTTGTCCTCACGGCGGACAAGTATGTGTCTTATATCTGAGTGGGTAAGAGCATCGTAAAAGGGACAGATCGCAGCGCCCGGATAGCCAAAGACGACCTTTACTCCTTCATTTTCCAGACATTTCACCATTGCTTCTGCGGCTTTGAGCATTTCAAGCATCCCGATCACTCCAATCATAAATATTATCGCTGTATATTCAGCAGCGTATTCTTTAATGATACTACTTTTTGACGGTAAAGTCAATGGTTTGCCGTGATTTACTGATTAATTTTTTTACAGGGTGCTTCACAAAATATTTACATTTTAATATTCGGAACGAAAGCAAACAGCACAAAAAAGACGGACGGTCAAATGCCGTCCGTTTTGCATTGTATTATTCTGCCTGACCTTTCCAGCCGCCGCTGAGTTCAATTCTCCATCCGGCGTCAGTTCTGACCATTCTGAGCCTGTCCACCTCGAAGGAATTTTCATAGCCTTCAAAATAATAGCCTCTTGTCATATCGATTATCATCTCGTTGTCATTAGCAAAGATAACCGTGTAACTATAGTTATTGTCAACATCACTGCCCCTGCTTCCGCCATTGGAATAGGTCTCACCGTTTATATTGACCACTGTGTCAAAATTGTTCAGCAGATTGTCTGCAAACTCATCGGTGTATATGCTGTGAAACAGTGCAGACCATTCGTCCCATGTATCGTATCTTTCATCGATTATTTTATAGTATTCTCTGCCATTGTACTCCGCAGTCTCATTGCCGGAAGAGGGCGGCTCGGTAAAGAGAAAATCCTGCGTTAAGATAAATCCGTCCAAAAGACCTGTGACTTCCCTTTCAAGCTCTGCCGGAAGCTGCTCTACTGTGGTAATATTCACCGACCGCAGTACCGTTTCTACTATATCTTCGCTGAAATACTCAGTCACAACAAAGATGACCCATGTTGACCAGCCGTTTCTTGAAACTATATAGTCATAAGTCTCATAATCTCCGGTATAGAGCAGTACGCTGCTATGCTCCATGAAATCATAGAGACCCGAATCGCCCAGCTCCTGTTCATAGACAGTGAGCCTGTGACCGGATAGAGTGGTTTCGATGACTGCAGGAAATTCTGTATCCATATCGAAAGGAGTGACCTTTTCCGGACTGAATTCCTCTGAAGGGAAAACCGCACCTATCTCAAAGACCTTTGTATCTCCCACGTCAGCAACACTGGATCCGTTGAAACTCCACTCCTCGGGCAGAGCAAAGCTTATAAGCACCGCAGGATCTTCACCGCTGTTGATATCCAATCCTCTGTCCAGATCAATAAGGTGTCCTGTTTCGGACATGATCTGATATGGCACGTAGAAGTCGGGCAGTGACTGCTCGTCAGCAGTGTCCTGAACCTGCTCGGTGGTTGTCAGGGCTTGCTCGTCTGTGGTGGTCTGAATCGGTTCGGGATCGGTTTTATCGGGGACGGTAACATCCGGCGCATCGCTGCTGTCATCTGCCGAACTCAGATTATCTGAGTAGTCTGATATGTCGGTCTCATCCGATTTGCCAATGACGTACAGATCATCTCCGGCAGTTCTGTCCACCGGAATAAACATCGCCACGACTGCGCAGGACACACCGATTATGGCAGCCGCAGCCACCCCGGCAATTATCTTCCGGGACAGCGGCATTTCTCTGAACCGAAGTATATTGTCCAGTCTCTGCTTTAATTTTTTCTTTCCGGAGGTGCAGAAAATAAGTCCTATATGGTCAGACCTCTTAACCGGGACGGTCTCTAAAATCGCCTTGCAATAATCCTTGCGTCCATCGCTGTCAAGAGCAAGCCCCGCCCTTTCGTCGCAGGACAGCTCAAGCATGGAGATGAACTCCCTGTCAAAGACGTACACCAATGGGTTGAACCAGTGGAGCATATTCACAAGGGACACAAACATCTTGGCGAAAATATCCCTGCGTTTGTAATGTGTAAGCTCATGACGAAAGACAAATTCCAGACTCTTTTGTGATATTTCTTTTTTGGGAAGGAGTATCCTCGGTCTGACCGCGCCCACTATCATCGGCGTAGAGACCTTTTCGCAGACATAGACCGGTACAGCGGAGGAAACTCCCATGCTCTCACAGCAGCTGCGGTATACCGACATGATATCCTCGTCCGCAGGAGAAAGAACCGGTTTTATTTCATGCTCAAAGCGCAGACGGCAGATGATCCTCCATATGAATATTGCCGCAATGCCTGTTATCCATATAATTGCCAGCACTGTCAGTATGTGGGTGCTGTTGGCGGCAGTCCTGACCACAGCAGGAACATCGGGAGCCGCAGGCGGCGTTGGCGCCGCAGGCGGGAGTATGTTCTGAACAGGGACATCCGGCACAGCGAATTGGGTCGGGACAGTATAGGACGGCGCGACTGGCGCATCAGGCACCGTCGGCGCTGCAGTCAGGGAAAGCAGCGGAGAGAGCAGCTTTGAAACAGGCAGCACAAACAGCAGCGCAGCAGCTTTCAGAAAGACAAACCTTGCCCCGGAGCTGAGGTGTCTGTGGGAGGAATGAACGGTCAGCAGATACAGCAGAAATGCCGCAGTGCCGCAAAGGCTCATTTCCGCAGTTATTATAAGGAGCTCTTTCATTTTGATTCGACCCACTCTTTCATTTCAGCAATATCCTGTTCGGAAAGAGCATCGCCGTCATACAGCGCTGCCACAAAGCTCTGCAGTGAGCCCTTAAAAAGCGTATCAAGCAGAGTCTTAGCCTTTGCGCCCTCATATTCGGCTTTTGTCAGTGCAGGACTGTAATATCTTGCCCTGCCCCGCTGCTCCCAGACTATCAGCTCCTTTTCCACAAGCCTTGACATAAACGTAGCAAGGGTCTGGGGCTTCCAGACCTTCCCCCGCTCCTTTGCAAAAATATCCTGCAGTTCACCCAGAGTTTTCGGCGCAGACTCCCACAAAACCTCCATGATCTCCTGTTCAGTCCCGGACATTTCCCGGAATTTCTTCATATGTATACCCCCTTTTTACATTCTACAATTCTGTAGAACAATTTTATTGTACTACATATATGTAGAATTGTCAAGAGGTTTTCAAATATTTTTCTGCATTCGCCCAAAGAAAAAAGAACGCCGGCTTTTGGCTGACGTTCTTACATGCATAATTAAAAGCACCCTGTTTAAGAGTGCTTATTCGATATAATAAAAATACCCTCGCTGGGTCACTTGCAAGCAGAGGTGTGCGAGTTTTTATTCAATCAATTATGATTTCGGGAAGTCCCTCATAAGCAGGAGGGCGAGTGCCGCACACTTCTATCGTATAATCAAAATTGTCAGCTATGCACTTATCTACAAGGTCAGAAAACTTCTGAAAATCCCCCATGCTGTCAATTTCAGCTGTTAAAGGGAGTTGGCAATAATATCCGAAATGTTTCTGAAATCTTCTTACAGGGTTATTCCAATCAATATCTATATTATTTTTCAACGTGATACCTCCTCCAATTTTTCTTCAAAATATTTCAGCGCATTAGGAAAAATATTTTGCATCTCCGAACCAGACCGTCCCCGTAAAGGGATAGTAAGCCAGATCGGCAGATTTTTTGTCACACACAAGATATTCCTTCTCATAGCAGAGGGGGATAAAAACATAGTCCCCTATTACCGCGGATTCAGCCGCGCTGAACCGCTCGGTGCCGTCGGTAAGGCTCACAGACATCATTGAGCTGTTGATATCCGCCACAAGGGACGGGTTTGAATATTTCCGGAAATACTCCCTTTCTGTAAATGCGCTCATAAATTCAAAAGCGGAGTTATGCTCCGAATCAAGCTCTGCAAGAGCGATCACGTACTCACCGGCTTCTATTTTGCTGTCGTACTCATTCTGTGAGACTATCTCCACACCGCAGTTAAACAGAAGCTCACTGCGCCAGCGGTCTGTTATATCGTAGAGCATATCTATCCCAGAAAAATCCTCACAAACGGTTATTTTTGCACCGTCCACAGATTCGATGCCAGCAGACCTTAGAGCATTCTCCCAAAGCTCCGCAGACCCTGCGTCATAAACAGACAGCGTCCTGTCAGGAACGATATCCCGATAGCTTTTTCCCTGAAGCGTGATGCCGCTTGGTATTATCCCGAAAGCAGGAGTGAGGTTGTCAGGGAGTATATGACTGTAAGCGTCCCTGTTCAGCGACTTTGCAAGAGCCTCTCGCACAGCCTTATTTTTGAAATATGGAGAGTCAAGATCAAACACAAGACCCGCCGTCTTAATATTTTCAGAATAAACTACACTTTCCGAAAAAAGCCTCTCGTCAGCTTCACCGGTTATAAAGCAGTTGATATCCACGGAAGAAAAGTCCGCCCTGTCATTGCTGCTGTCCCCGGTTATGAAAAAATTCAGTCCGTATGGATAAACACGGCTGTTTTCCGAATAGGACGCATTCCTCCTCATAATGATATAATTGTTGTCCCAATAGGGATCGAAGTTCCATTCTTTAAGATAAAACGCTCCGTTTGATGCGGCAGCGTCCGCAGCCATACCGTATCTGCCCTTAGAAAGCTCGAAGAACTCCCGGCAGCATGGCATAGCGGCAGTTTTTGTAAGCAGGGACAAAAAATCGTAATAGGGATATTCAAGTATGAATCTCACCGTATATTCGTCCGAAGCCCTCACACCCAGCAGCTCCGGATCCTTGCTTCCGTTAAGGACTCCGCTTGCATTCAGTATGCACATATAGTCCCCGCGGTAGGGAGAATTTGTGGCAGGATCAAAAATGCGTCTGAAAGCAAACACAAAGTCGTCCGCAGTCACAGGCTTTGAGAAATCCGCCTGACTTGTCCACTCCCTGTCCTGACGCAGATGGAAAGTGTATGTGAGACCGTCCTCGGACATTTCAAAGCTTTCCGCCGCCGCCGGAACGATAGCTCCCCCCGGAAGCTCCTTTACAAGCCCCTCCATCATGTTAGTTATTATCATCACAGACTCTCTGTCCTCTGTCATCTGAGGGTCAAGATTGCGGGGATTGTTTTCTATATTCATTTTGAAAGTATATCCTGCGCCGTCGTCCTCCTTGCAGGAGGATACTGCTGCCGATATCAGAAGAATCACAATTAAAAATACTGCACTCCGAACACGAACAAACTTTTTCAAGTCCATACTCCTCTTTAAAATTTAAAATAAGGTACGCCAACACCGCATCGTTGGCTCAGTGTTAACGTACCCGTATTTCTTCTGATTATTATTTAAAGCTCAGCCTCAATAACCATTTTTTCCGCAAGACTTTTTTTAACGTCTATGATTCTCTGATTTGAACTCCCCTTGAATTTCAGAAGTATATCCCGCTTGTCAAGCTGAAAGGGACCGTCCACCAGATAATCGGTAACGGAAAGCAGCTCTCTGTAGAAATTTTCCTCATTTGCCTGCTCAAGAAGCTCCTCAAACAGATATCCCGTATATGTGACGATGTCAAGACCCGCTTTTTTCAGCTCCAGACCCAGCTCATAAAGCTGCTTTGCCTGACAGAAGGGCTCTCCGCCGCTGTAGGTCACTCCGTCAAGAAGCGGATTGCTCTTTGCAGCTTCAAGCAGGCTTTCAAGTGAGACCTGCTCCCCCCCGTCAAAATCGTGAGTCTGTGGATTGTGACACCCTTCGCACCGGTGTGGACACCCCTGTGTAAATATTGCAAATCTTATCCCGGGACCGTCCACAATAGAATCATTGACCGTCCCTGCTATCCTTAATGTATCTGTAAGCATATCATTCATCGGAGCCGTCCGGAGTATCGGGAACGTAGTTTTCCGGGTAGACTACTTCTATGAGACCGTCCCCATCGTCCATAAGTCCGGAATACAGGTCGTCATCATCATTGTTATCGGAGACATCCAGAGACATATCAAATGAACCGTCAGAGGAATCATCGGAAGCATAGTAGAACTCAGGCTCCTCATAGCCGCCGGAGCTTCCTCTATCTTCATATGTATCTGCAGCTGATTTATATTCTGTAGTTCTGATCTCTGAAAGATCATATTTCTTAAGCATATTTTCGACAGTTTCCACCTTGCTTACAAGGCTCTCGCTTATGCTCAGGTTCTCCTCGCTTGTAGCACTGTTTGTCTGGGTCACATTTGCAATATTGTCTATGCCTGACGTGATCTGACCCAGCATCGTTGTCTGACGGGAGGTTGCCTCCGCCACCTTTGCGATGTTTTTATTAAGAGCCTGTATAGCGCGTTCAACATCAACGACCGAGTCGGAGGTCTTGACAGTGATCTTTCTGCCGTCATCGATAACAGTTGTAAGCTGCTCCAGCAGCTGAGTGGACTCCTCCACAGACTGACGTGATTTGTCAGCCAGTGCAGCTACCTCATCGGCAACAACAGCAAAGCCTCTTCCTGCCATGCCTGCATGAGCCGCCTCAATGGACGCGTTTATAGCCAGGATATTTGTATTGAAAGCGATATCCTCCAGAGCGTTGAATATTTTCTGTATCTCGCCCATCATGCTTTCGATATTCCTCATTGACGCATTGAGCCTCTTGCTGTTTTCACTTACCTCATCCACAGCCTTGACCGCCTCATCACTTGCCTTTCTTGCGGCAATGCAGTCCTCATCGTTGCGGATGACTGTATCGGATATCTCATGCATGGTGGAGCTCATCTGCTCGGTGCTTGCAGCCTGCTCGGTAGAACCGTCCGCAAGGGTCTGATTGCTGTTCATGATCTGCTTGGAAGCATCATAAACACAGTCCACAGCCTCTCTGGTCTCTCTTACGATATGCTCCAGATCCCCCTGGATAGCCTTCATGGAGGTATACAGACCTCTGAAATCACCGCTGTACTCAACATTTGATTTTACGCCCACATTGCCTGCGTGTATAGCCTCCGCATATTTCTTTATATCATCCATATATACACGTATCTGAGTAACTGTCTTTTCAAGCGCATTTTCCAGTACCTCAGTCTCATCACCGCGGTGACTTTTAACTACAGCAGTAGTAATGTCGCCCTCGGCAAGGAGATAGAGACGGTTTACAATATTTTGTATGCTTCCTGCAATAGCCCCTGCAACACGTCTTGAAACATATATGGCGACAGGAGCAAGTATTGCAGCCAGAACACAGAATACCAGCACTACCTGTATAAGAACTCTGTTCATATGTGTAACGTCTTCTATAGCACTGATCGTTATGTCACCCTGTACGATCTTTTCGGAAATATAATTTCTGCCGTTATATTTGAATTTCGGAGCAATATTGTCGGCACCCAGGGTATTATATATTTCCCTGCCGCCCTCCTCAACTACAAACTCGATCATCTTATCATCAATGATCTTTGCAAAAAGACCGATCTCACCGGGATAGGAAGCAAGGTACAGCCTTCCGCTGCCAAGAGCCGCGCTTGTTATCAGGATAAGCTTGCCGTCCTTGCCGTACATTGTCTTTGTTATATCACATTCGATGCCGTATTGGTAGATGGTGACCCCTCTGTCGTCGACCACCCTCACGCCCTGTATCCATGAATCGTTAAGATAATCTGTTATGACCTCCGAAACGTCGCCCTCATAATATGCTTCCAGCAGATCATTATGATCACACACCTCTGCTGCCAGATCCTCCATATCTATGTAGATAGTCTCAATAGCGTTGTTTACGATCTCAACATCCTTGCCAAGCAGTGTTTCCTGTATATCAACAGAAAGATATCTGACAGCATATACAGCAAGTGTGATATAACACACGAATGCTATACCAACGCTTATAAGAGACAATCTGAGTATTCTTGCACGAATTGTTGTTTTCATGGTATTCATGGAATATTTTTCCCCCTTAAATTATGATACAAATATACCATCTTATTAACTATACCATAACAGAACTTCCTATCGGTAAATTATATTAAGGCAAAATGTAAATTTTTTAAAAAATTATGTCCCGCCATGTAAAACGGCGGGACTCAGACTTTACTTTACATTGTGCTTTACTCTGTCTCTTACCTCGGCAAGCTTGGCGTCATTGAACCTGTCAAGAGTACCTACAAGATATCCTGTGATTCTTCTGATACGCTCAAATCCGATGCCGTCATCGCCCTCGTGGCGTCCGCACTTGGGGCAGGTATCTCCTATTATTCCCGTATATCCGCAGACAGGGTCACGGTCAACAGGGTGATTTATAGAGCCGTATCCGATGCCCGACTCCTTCATGCAGCGGACTATCTTCTCAAATGCGGAAAGATTGTTGAGGGGGTCTCCGTCAAGCTCAACATAGCTGATATGACCTGCATTTGTCATCTCATGATAGGGCGCCTCGATCTTTATCTTGTCAAAAGCGCTTATGTTGTAGTACACAGGGACATGGAAGGAATTTGTATAATACTCCTTATCGGTAACTCCCTCAATGACGCCGTACCTCTTCTTATCCATACGGACAAATCTTCCGGAAAGACCCTCTGCAGGAGTTGCAAGGAGGGTATAGTTCATTCCCGAGCGTCTTGTTTCCTCGTCCATGCGCATTCTCATGCGGGTAACTATCTCATAGCCCAGCTTTCTTGCGCCCTCGTCCTCGCCGTGATGCTTGCCCGTAAGAGCCTTAAGGCACTCTGCAAGACCGATAAAGCCCATAGAAAGAGTTCCGTGCTTCAGCACTTCGCCCACCTTATCGTTCGGACCCAGCTTATCCGAGTCTATCCATATACCCTGTCCCATAAGGAACGGGAAATTCCTTACCATTTTCTCTGCCTGTATCTTATAGCGGGACATAAGCTGCTCGCAGACAAGATCCATCATATCGTCAAGGCTCTGGTAGAATGCGTCCACATCATGATTTGCGTTGATGGCAAGTCTGGGGAGATTTATCGATGTAAAGCTGAGATTTCCTCTGCCTGTAACGATCTCTCTTTCGGGGTCGAAGGAGTTTCCGATAACACGTGTGCGGCAGCCCATGTAAGCCACCTCTGTGTTGTAATCCCCCGGCTTGTAGTATTTGCTGTTGAAGGGGGCGTCTATAAACGAGAAGTTTGGGAAAAGCCTCTTTGCAGACACTCTGCAGGCAAGCTTGAACATATCGTAGTTGGGATCCTCGGGATTGTAGTTGATGCCCTCCTTGATCTTGAAGATATGTATGGGGAAAATAGGTGTCTCACCGTTTCCCAGACCCGCCTCATGAGCAAGAAGCACGTTCTTGATGACCATTCTGCCCTCGATGGAGGTATCCAGACCGTAATTTATGGAGCTGAAAGGCACCTGAGCTCCCGCACGGCTGTTCATGGTATTCAGGTTGTGGATAAGCGCCTCCATAGCCTGATATGTAGAGCGGTCGGTCTCCTTCATTGTATTTTTTGCGGTGAAGTCCTGTATCCTCTTTGCAGTAGACTCGTCCACATAGCGGCAGAGCTTCTCAAATTCAAGCTCCTTGTAGCCGTTGTCGTTGCTGAGAACAGGATATATTCCCTTTTCTGCAAATATTTCCTCCGAGATACGGTCGCTGATATCCTGTCCCCCGTCTATCTTGGCGATCATTTCAAGACAGCGGGCGATATTGTAGATATACTTCTTGCGGTAGGTCTTCTTGACACCCTCCGCCATAGCATACTCAAAGTTAGGGATGCTCTGACCGCCGTGCTGGTCGTTCTGGTCAGACTGTATTGCGATACACGCAAGAGCAGAGTAGCTTCCTATATCGTTAGGCTCACGGAGAAAGCCGTGACCGGTGGAAAATCCGTTCTTGAAAAGCTTTACCAGGTCTATCTGACAGCAGGTAGTGGTAAGTGTGAGATAGTCCAGATCGTGGATATGGATATCCCCCTGATTATGCGCCTTGGCGTGCTTGGGGTCAAGGACATACATCTCATAGAACTGCTTTGCGCCCTCGGAGCCGTATTTCAGCATGGTGCCCATTGCAGTATCTGCGTTGATATTGGCGTTCTCACGCTTGATGTCGCTGTCCTTGGCAGCCTTGAAGGTAAGATCCTCATATACCTTCATAAGCTCGGTGTTCATATCCCTTGCCCTTGTTCTTTCAGAGCGGTACAGAATGTAGGACTTGGCAGTCTTTGAGTGTCCCTGTTTAATGAGCACCTTCTCCACAACATCCTGTATCTGCTCAACGGTGGGGATGCATTTTCCGTATTTATTCTCCACGGCATCGCAGACCTTGTCCGCAAGCTCAAGGGATGTGTTATAGTCGCTTCCTCCAACAGACTGGGCTGCCTTGAATATCGCCTGTGCGATCTTTTCAATATTAAAGGTAGCCGTTCTGCCGTCTCTTTTTCTGATTTGTGTAATCATAAATATTGTACCTCCACATCTTATATAAACACTACATATTGTATTTTATTTTCCGCTGAATACAAGTATATAGTATTTTCATCCGATTGTCAAGGGGGTGATCCAATAAATACATTCACAAAAAAATTCGTGTTATTTTGTGCATTTTGCACTGTCATTTTTTAATTTGCCTTCGCCGCAATATGACAAAAAAATACCTTTACACTGTTGTACAATGTAAAAAGGATGTAAGAAAAAGGAAGTGAAAAAATGCCGGTCATAATTGATACAGAGGAAAACACAGTCATTGCCCGTCTTTCCGGTGAGGTAGACCACCACAGCGCGGGAGAACTCCGCTCGGACATAGACCTCGCCATAGAACAGCACCACCCACAGAAGCTGATACTGGACTTCAACGGCGTGACCTTCATGGACAGCTCGGGGATAGGTCTTGTTATGGGACGCTACAACGCGGTAAAGCCCTTCGGGGGCTGCGTGATAATCGAAAACACCGGGAGCCAGATAAAGAAGGTCATGCGCCTTGCCGGTCTGGACAGGCTTGCGGTCATAAAATGACCTTCGGTCATTTATGAAAGGAACGAAAAAAATGAAGATCATTAATGAAATAAAATGCGTATTCCCGGCATACAGCCGCAATGAAGGTCTTGCCCGCTCTGTTGTGACCTCTTTTGCCGCTCAGCTTGACCCCTCCGTAAGCGAGGTGGGGGAGATAAAAACAGCGGTATCCGAAGCGGTGACAAACTGCATCGTTCACGCATATCGTGAGGAAAAGGGCAATATTGAAATGGTAGTCCGGGCGCTGGAAAGCAATGTGCTTTACATAAAAATACGGGACAAGGGCTGCGGCATCGAGGATATAAAACAGGCAATGGAACCCCTTTACACCTCCGCACCCGAGGAGGAGCGTGCAGGTCTGGGCTTTGCTGTTATGGAGAGCTTCATGGACAAGGTATCCGTCCGCAGCAAGCCCGGCAAGGGTACCTCCGTCATCATGACAAGAAAGATCCTCTCCGAAAAGGATGCTACATAAAAGGTTGAGCTGCTGCCAACCTGATGACAGGAGGTCTTTCCCCATTGAACGCTCTTAAAAATGACAGTCTGGTGGAAAATAATCTGGGACTTGTCCATCTTTGCGCCAACCGCTTCCGAGGACGGGGCATAGAATACGACGACCTTTACGGCGCAGGCTGTGTGGGACTTGTGAAAGCCGCCTCCGCATTTGATACAGAGAGGGGTGTAAAGTTTTCTACCTATGCAGTCCCTGTGATACTCGGTGAGATAAAACGTCTCTTCCGGGACGGCGGTTCTGTAAAGGTGAGCCGTTCCGTCCGTGAGCTTGGAATGAAGATCACCCGCGCAAGAGAACAGTTTACCGTCGCAAATGGCAGGGAGCCTACCATCTCCGAGCTTGCAGAGCTTACCGAATCAGATCCCGAGGACGTGTCGGAAGCCATCGCGGTAAATCTCCCTCCCCTGTCCCTAACCGACAATTCCGACAGCGAGGACAGCGGCGGACAGATAGACGTAGCCGTCCCCGCTCCCGACACCGAGCTTGTGGACATCCTTTCTCTCCGTCAGGCACTGCAGACTCTTGACGAAACAGACCGGAAGCTCATATACTTCCGCTACTTCAAGGACATGACCCAGACCAAGACAGCCAAAGTCCTTGGCATGACTCAGGTACAGGTATCCCGCCGGGAAAAAAAGCTTCTTATGCGGCTCCGGGGCGACCTTCTCGGGTAGCCGGTCACCCTTCCATATCTTTGCGTGTTCACACGCCACAAAGACTGCACATCAGTCAATAAAATGACTGTGTGCAGTCTTTTGTTACTGTAAATTCTGAAGTTGGTTTACAACGATTAACCTATACTCAATATAGGAAAATGCAGCTCATCAAGACTGAAAACAAGCAGCTTGGACTCCGTATCAAGAGTTCCCGAAAAAGCTATGCTGTAGTCATCAATAAAAGTCCCGATACTATAAAAATTGAAATCCTTGGGAACATCATCATAGGTTTTGAGTATCTCTCCCGTGTCGGAGTCAATCAGATAGATCGTATTGTCGACTTTATAGCCGTCCTTCAGAGCAAGTATGTATTTGCCATTTTCAGGCATAAAGTACCCTAACCATGCATTAAATTCAAGCTCAAGCGGGAAATCCATAAAGAAGCTTGTTTCAAGAGTCTCGGTGTCGGTGACATAAAGCTCTGTGCCAAAGCCGTCCCACCATGTTTTTACAGAATATATTTTGCCGTCATGGATGCCTCCTATGGGGAAAAGATCCTGAGAGTCGGGAACATTCTTTGCAGTCCCTGTTTTGAAATCATATATGCCGAAGCCGGGAAGCCACTCATTTCCCCTTGTACGGTATACGAAACGGTCTTCATCTATAGGGAACATATAGGTCTGGCTTTTGGTATGATGGCCAAATTCATCACCTTCCTGACGGTATCCGGGAACGATGACCTCCGGCTCGCCGTCAACACACAGAAGGTCTATATCCCATTCGGAAATTTTGTGACCGTAATGCTCAAAGTAAAAATCCTTTGCAGTAGGCTCGTCTATGATATCAAAGCTGAAATCGTCGTATATCACTGCTACAGATGTCACAAACTTGTCCGCCTGATGGTCATAGGTATCTTTCAGGACTCTTGCAAGGACATTTCCGCTGCCTGCACAGATCTCTGTAACATCAAAGTTTTCGGGAAGAGAGACAGTGTTTACTATCCTGTCTTCCTTCAGATCATAAAAATCAAGATCATACTGACACACCAAAGGGATACCGGTATCATTTGACCTTGGAGCGCATATAAGGTCATCGTCCAGAAATACGGCGCGCAGTGAAAAATCAAGGTCTATGTATCTGTACAGCGCATCCATGGGCACGGAAGCAGCTTCCGTCTGCTCCGCTTCCGTTTCCTCCGGGGCTGTAGTCTCTGCCTCCGGTTCAGTTTCAGAAGCTTCCCCGGTCTCCTCTTCCCTCTCTGCCAGAGATTCGGAAAAATGCAGCTGATAGGAGCCTGTTGTGTAGCTCTCAGTCCCCTCCCCCTCGGCAGAGGACGGCTCCTGCACAGTATCCCCATTGCAGGCGGAAAGTATCGCCGCCGAAAGTGCCAGTGATAAGATCAGTTTGTGTTTCATAATGATACCTCCATTTTTAGTCCGGCACAGTAAAGATAAGCAGCTTCTGCCACGAGCTCATAACTAAAGTATTGTCATCGGTAAAGCTTCCTGACCCGTCAAAATAAAAATCCTCAGGCAGTTCACATATAAACGTGATCTCTGCAGTATCAGTGTCGATCCTGTATACAGAGGACGACCTTTCATATTCTTTTACGGCAATAATATAGCTGCCGTCTTTCGGCATAAAGTAATTTACATACTCATTGTACTCGTGCGCTGTTGGAAAAACTAAAAACAGACTTGTTTCAAGAGTATCAATATCTGTAACGTAAAGCTCTGTTCCGCCGTAACCGTCCCACGCAGTTTTTAAGGAATATACCTTTCCGTCATGTATTCCTATCGGGAAAAGATCCTGAGAATCCGGAACGTCCTTTGCAGTATCTGTTTCAAAATCATATATACCAAAGCACGGCATCCATTCATATCCATGAGTACGATAAACGAAGCGGTTTTCGTCAATGGAAAACCTATAATACTGAGACCGGGTGCTGTACCCCCATTCATCATCTTCCTCCCAATATCCGGGGACGATGACCTCCGGCTCACCGTCAACACAAACAAGATCAAGCTCCCATTTTGATATTTTGCGGCCGTTCCGCTCCACAGCAGCATTCTGCACTGTGTAGTCAGAAATATCATATGTATAGTCATTATAGACTATCAGGACAGAATAATCAACTAAATCATAAGTTCCGTTGTACATCCGGACTTTGCATAAAACATCCCCGTATCCTCCACCCAGATATTCATAAAAGTACCAACCATCCGGAAAGGGAACTGACTTTTCAAGGATACCCTCTTTAATATTGAAAAACCGCAGCTCGGCTTTGTAAGCATCCTCGCTTCGACGGATAACATCATATGCTTTGCAAAGGATGTCCCCGTTAAAGAACGTGGCTCCTCCCGATAAATTTTCAAAGTCAGGGTTGAGACTGTCTAAATCAAGGATAGTGTAGGGCTGCTCGGTCTGTGCAGGTTCGGGATATGCGTCCGCGTCGCTTTTCAGACCGATAAAAGAGTAGAAAAGACCCTCTCCCCATGAGCAGCCGTCCAGCTTCCAGATGCCGTCCTCATATGCAAGACGGAATGTGAAAGGCTCGGTCACATCTTCATCATAGCCCCATTCTTCCTTAGTTCCGACCCTCAGACAGTTATATGTAACTGTATTGCCGTCCATTTCGTAATCGACGATATAGCTGTAATCCCAGCCTGCCTGTCCGCCGTCGCCGGAATGTACAATGAGGTCGTCTCCATCCAATTCATATCTGCTTGGCGAGTTGAGACACATCTCTTCAAATCCCCGCTCTGTAAGTCTGAGGCTGTTTATAAGGAACCACTTTGCTTCATTACCGTTCATAGGACAGTATATACCGTTTTCCTTGTCAGTGTAGGGACCAAGGCAGACGACGTATCCGGATCTGCTGCGTTCGTCCGTATGATCGACCTTCCATTTATATTCCACACCGTATCCGAAATAAATTTCGGCAGCCTCACTGAAAAATTTACCTGCTCTTTTCCCCGCAAGCATGATCTCCTCGGGAGAGGAATTTTCACTCATACTTATTGCAGGATATCCGATCTCGTCTATAATGCTCATGGCTTCTTCCCGTGAAGCATATTTTATGGTATCGTCCGTTTCCTGACTGCCTGCTGTATATGATACCGCCGTCCACGCTGAGCGCTCAAGAAGCTGACTTGTGATACGTGTATCCAGTTCTGCTTCAAAAGTCCGGAGATCGACCTCCTCCCCGTCGATCTCATAATAAGGGACGGGTACGTTATCATTCTCATATATCAGTTCATCCCGTGCGAATAAACCGAACCGCCTCTCTGTTGTCCCGTCCGGCAGATAACGGAATCCGGTATAGCTCCGTGTACCGCTGAAATCGTACTGGTGTACCATGATGCCGTCCGAAAGAGGATAGTCCCGGCTGCTCATTTCTGCGGAGTCGAAATTCCGGCAGAGCAGCTTGCCGTCCAGATAATCAAACACTGCGTTCAGACCGGAGGGGTCTTCTTCAAGCTGGATAAGAAGTTCGTTTATGCCGTCGCCGTCCAGATCAAGCATGGTATACTCCAGACCGCCATTCGGCAGGTAGAAATCCACCCATTCCCTGCCCAGTTCTTCATCATCAAGCAGGGACACATCCCCGGAAAGGAAGTCCATATATACAGCGACCGCTCCATCCCCTGATACGGAAGCTTCTGCCCCCTGTTCCGAGCCGGAAACCGTTTCGCTCTCCTGCGTGTCCTTATTGCAGGCGGACAGCATAGCCGTCAACAGCGCCAGCAGTAAAATAACAGTCCTTTTCATAGATATCCCCCAGATATTATTTTAATTGTATTATAGAACATTGAAAAAAGTTTGTCAATGAGACACGCTGTTTTGACATAATATTGTAATACTTTTAACCAAATTGTAACCGATCTGATACTGCAAAAATATCGTCAACTTTATTTTCAAAAATATTGACTTTAGGTCAAAAAAATTGTATAATGATAAATAGCGGTCATTTTTTATTATTTTTGTTATATAATTACATTTCATATATTATTTTGTAAAGGAATGAGAGAATGTATAAAATTGTCAGAAAAAAAGTTCTTAACCCCACAGTTACGTTAATGGACATCGACGCTCCCATGGTTGCAAAAAAAGCCGAGCCGGGACAGTTCATTATCCTCCGTGTGGACGAATCGGGAGAGCGCATCCCCCTTACCGTTGCGGATTTCGACCGTGACAAGGGCACCGTAACTATCATTTTCCAGATAGTAGGCGCTACCACCGAAAAGCTGAACGCTAAAAACGAGGGGGACTACATACAGGACTTTGTAGGACCTCTTGGCGTGGAGTCCCACACTGACGGACTGAAAAAAGTCGCAGTCGTTGGCGGAGGCGTTGGCTGTGCTATTGCCTACCCTATCGCAAAGAAGCTCCATAACCTTGGCTGTGAGGTACACTCCGTTGTTGGATTCAGAAACAAGGATCTTGTTATTTTAGAGGAAGAATTTGACGCAGTGTCCGACAAGCTCTGCATGATGACCGACGACGGCTCCCACGGAACAAAGGGACTTGTCACCGACGCTCTGAAGCAGCTTATCGAAAGCGGCGAAAAGTATGACGAGGTCATTACCATCGGACCGCTGATAATGATGAAATTCGTCTGCGCTCTTACCAAGCAGTATGGTATCAAGACCGTCGTTTCCATGAACCCTATCATGATAGACGGTACCGGAATGTGCGGCGGATGCCGTCTTTCCGTAGGCGGCGAGACCAAATTTGCCTGCGTTGACGGTCCTGACTTTGACGGTCATCTTGTTGACTTCGACGAGGCTATCGAGCGTTCCTCCATGTATAAGCCATTCGAGCGCAAAAAGCACGAGGAAGTCTGCAATCTTTTAAAAAAGCAAGGCTGAGCCTTGACCCATTCCGCCCCCCATACTCTTTAATAGGGTAAAATACGACACGGAAATTTACTGAAAGAAAGGTGCATTCAAATGCCTAATATGTCTCTTAAAAAGAATGAAATGCCCGCTCAGGAGCCAAATATAAGAAACAAGAATTTCAGCGAGGTAGCTCTCGGATACTCCAAGGAGACTGCTGTTGACGAGTCCACCCGCTGTCTTAACTGCAAAAACAAGCCCTGTGTAGAGGGCTGTCCCGTAAATATCGACATCCCCGCCTTTATCCAGAAGGTACAGCAGGAGGACTTTGAGGGCGCATATGATATCATAAGCAGTTCAAGCTCCCTCCCCGCTGTCTGCGGACGTGTATGTCCGCAGGAGACCCAGTGCGAGGGCAAATGCGTCCGCGGCATCAAGGGCGACCCTGTGGGTATCGGCAGACTGGAGCGCTTTGTCGCTGACTGGCACAACGAAAATTCCACCGCCGCTGTAACAAAGCCTGCATCCAACGGTCACAGAGCTGCTATCATAGGAGCAGGTCCCGCAGGTCTTACCTGTGCCGGAGACCTTGCAAGAATGGGATATCAGGTGACAGTTTACGAAGCTCTCCACCTTGCAGGAGGAGTTCTTGTGTACGGTATCCCCGAGTTCCGTCTCCCCAAGGCTATCGTCCAGAAGGAAATAGACGGTCTTAAGGCTCTGGGCGTGGAGATCAACACCAACACAGTGGTAGGAAAGACCATCACCGTTGACGAGCTTTTCGAGCAGGGCTTTGAAGCCATCTTCATCGGCTCAGGCGCAGGACTTCCCAGATTTATGGGTATCCCCGGTGAAAATCTCAAGGGCGTATATTCCGCAAACGAGTTTCTTACAAGAACTAACCTTATGAAAGCGTATAATGAAGACTCCGACACTCCCGTACAGCGTGCAAAGAACGTTGCCGTAGTAGGCGGAGGAAACGTTGCAATGGACGCCGCCAGATGCGCAAAGCGTCTTGGCGCAGAGAACGTCTACATAGTATACCGTCGTGGCGAAGCAGAAATGCCTGCCCGTAACGAGGAGATCGAGCACGCCAAGGAGGAGGGCATCATCTTCAAGACCCTCAACAATCCCGTAGAGATACTTGGGGACGAGCACAAATTCGTCACCGGTATGAAGTGCATCGAAATGGAGCTTGGCGAGCCGGACGAAAGCGGAAGAAGAAGTCCCGTGGAGAAAAAGGGCTCCGAGTTCGTTCTGGACGTTGACTGTGTGATAATGTCCATCGGAACATCCCCCAACCCGCTGATAAGGAACACTACAAAGGGTCTGGAGACCAACCGCAGGGGCTGCTTTGTTGCTGACGAAAACGGACTTACCTCCCGTGAGGGCGTATATGCCGGCGGCGATGCAGTAACAGGAGCGGCAACGGTAATTCTTGCAATGGGTGCAGGAAAGACCGCCGCAAAGGCAATGGACGAATACATAAAAAACAAGCAAGGCTGAGCCTTGACCCTTATCACCACCACCGCTAAATAGCAATAGCATTTAATTTTATTCAGCCCCCCCAAGGGGGCGGCAAAATAAAAAAGTAACCGTCAATTTATAAATAGGGTATATTTAAACATCATGTAAAATTCTATCAGGGAGGCGTCTCTATGGCAATTCGCGAATCCGGAGAGGACTATCTGGAAACCATACTGCTTCTGCATAATAAGACAGGCTTTGTACGGTCTGTAGACATCGCCGCCGAGCTTGGATACTCCAAGCCCAGCATAAGCCGTGCAGTGGGGATACTGAAAGCCGACGGATATATCACCGTTGACAAAGGCGGACAGATAATCCTTACCGACAGCGGAAAAGCCAAGGCGGAGCAGGTCTACGGCAGACACGTACTTCTGCGGGGATTCCTGAACGAGATACTTGGCGTGTCAGAAGAAAACGCCGAGCAGGACGCCTGCCGTATAGAGCACATCCTCAGCGAGGAGACCTACTCCAAGCTTAAAGAGTTCACCGAAAACTATAAAAATAATTGATAAGGGAGTAAAACATATGTGGGGTGAATTTGAATTTAATCCTCCATACACCGGAGAAGACATCACAGAGATCAATGGGGTCAAGCTTCCTCAGAATTATATTGATTTTATGAAAGAACATAACGGCGGCGAGGGCGATATCGGAGAAACATGGCTTGTATTATTCCCGATGGAAGAATTGCAGGCGATAAATAATGATTCTGAAATATCTGAATATCTGCCGGATCATATTATTATCGGCGACAATGGCTCAGAAGAACTTTACGGAATAACTCCGGACGGAAAATACTTTAATGTTCCCACTCTGTTTGATGAAGAGGACATAACGATTATTTGTGACGATATGAAAGATTTTGCCGAAAAGGTAAATGAGTTCTGGGCGAATTTATAATTTTAAAGTAAAACTGCTGCACCATTTTCATTTGGCGCAGCAGTCTTTTATTTATCTTATAAAACACTTTCCGTTGAATGCTTTCAGGTCATTAAGCATATCCTTATGCTGCTTATTAAATATCGGCGGGGTGTTATCCAAATCAAAGTATTTGAGTTCCAGAGTTTCATCATCATCGCATTCCAGAACTCCCCCGGCAGCCTTACATTCAAGGAAAATCAGAACCGGCTGGGACTTGTCACCGTTAGGATAACTGTCGCTGTATTTTGAATATACCCCGATAAGATGTTTTACTTCGACCTGTAATCCTGTTTCCTCCATGACCTCTCTGACTATTGTTTCTTCAAAGGATTCGCCAAGCTCCATTACTCCGCCGGGAAAACCCCATAGCCCTCCGCCTTTTCTTTTTTGCAATAAAACCTGATTTTCACTGTTAAAGATCGCAGCCCCTACGCAATTCAAAATTATTTTATCATGTCCGACTTTTTTTCTGAGCTCTTGCCAATATTCCATAGTGATCCTCCGTCAAGCTATTTTAATTTCCATGAACGAAGTTCCTCATACGGTACAGATCTTGCCAACACAATTTTTTCAGCAGCAGCTCCAAAAGCGGTAAACTTTTCCTGAACTATAGCAAACGCATCTTTTAATGCAT
>JAFLUI010000038.1 GCA_022508825.1 Oscillospiraceae bacterium | reverse complement strand
TGACGGTGGGGGTAGATAAGGGTCAAGGCTCAGCCTTGTAAATGATAATTTATTAAAACCTGTAGTACAAAAACGGATTGTTTGTATTCCTTATCAGCAGCAGTGTGCTCACCGCCAGTATTGCAAAGGCACAGAGGGTCTTTCCCATAGTAAGCACCACTGCGGAGGCTGCATTCTTTCTCTTCATGGACTCCTTGTAGCTGTCCCTGATAAGATGCGCAATAGGCAGACAGCATATCACCGACACCACCAGCAGATACGCATTCCCTGCAAGCTCGCTTCCCGTGAGGATGTCCCAGAGCCGGTTTCCTCCCGCTCCGAAAAGTATCTTGATGAACCGTCCCAGTCTGCTGAAATCTTCAAAATAAAAGATGACCCATCCGAAAATGATAAGAAACAGACTGTATATATGTAATATTACTTTAGGTATTTTATCTGCAATTTTTAACAGAGCGTATTTCTCGATAATGAGTATCACTCCGAAATAAAGACCCCACAGGACGAAATTCCAGCTTGCTCCGTGCCAGAGACCCGTAAGGAACCAGACTATCAGCAGATTCAGAGGCTGGTGTCTGCGGTTGCCTCCCAATGGGATGTAAACGTAGTCACGGAAAAAGGAGCCCATTGAAATGTGCCACCTGCGCCAGAAGTCGGTGATGGTACGGCTGATATAGGGATAGTTGAAGTTCTCGTCAAAGTGGAAGCCGAAGCAGCGTCCCAGACCTATCGCCATATCCGAGTATCCCGAAAAGTCAAAGTATATCTGGAAGGTAAATGCAATGATGCCAAGCCATGCTCCTGCTACAGACACAGCGTTCAGGTCGCCGTCCAGAAACTTAGAGGATATCACCGAAAGCTGATTTGCAAGGATTACCTTTTTGCCAAGTCCTATGAAAAAGCGGAAGGAGCCCTCCGATATGTCCTTAAGGGAAATGGAGCGGGATTCGATCTCTTCCGAAATGGAGGTGTACCGCACGATAGGTCCTGCGATAAGCTGGGGAAACATGGAGATATACAGAAGCAGTCCTGCCATGCTGCGCTGTCCCGACGCCTTTCCGCTGTAGACGTCCGCCAGATATGTGATGGACTGGAAGGTATAGAAGCTTATGCCTATTGGAGGCGTTATATCGGGGACAGGTACTGACAGTCCCAGCTGATTCAGTGTTTCCGCTATAAATCCCGAGTATTTGAACACGCATATTATTGCCGCATTAAGAGCCACTCCCACAATGAGAGCCGCTCGGGAGCTTTTGCTGCCGCCCCGGTCTATGGCAAGACCTGCTATGTAGTTTATTGTCACGCTTACAAGCATGAGCGCCACATAAAGAGGCTCTCCCCAGGCATAAAATATCAGCGAGAAGATTATCAGTGCTGCATTTGAAAAGGGATTTTCATTGTCTGACGCTCCGAAGGAGCAGAGCAGCAAAAGCAGCAGAATAAGGGAGGCGTAGATAAACTCCCCCCTGAGATAAAAAAACAGCAGATATATCATTATTGTCACGTTTACAACGGGACTTTCGGATATGAGCTTTTCTCCTGCGCCGGGTCTGCCGCGCAGCACATTCCGGGCGGCGTCTCCGCATCTTGCAATGGCATAGACGATAACTACCGCAGGCAGGAAAATATAAAGGAAAAATAAATCGGCAAATATCATTTTGTCATGTATGCCTCTCATTCATAATTTTAGATACAAATTTATTATATCATCATTGGTAAATTTTCGTCAATAGACAACAAAATAAAAAAGCTGCATTTTTTGCAGCTTTTAACAGCATTTTGCACAAAGCGGGGAAGCCCCCGCGGGCAGTGTCACCCCCACCGTTAGAAAGCACAAATGATTTAATATGCTTTAGCCCCCTCAAGGGGGCAGTATAGTATTGCTTGGGGGTGGGGTAGTATTGCTGAATCTTATTATCTAATAAAGGGGTATACGAAACAAAGGAAAAGGTATGCGGCAAAAACTATCCACCAGAGGACAGAGGAGTAAATGATGCGGCTCCTTGCCTTTCCCGCAGGAGTGGGGACAGTCATGTTCCTGCCTTTTACAAGAGATATGGTTCCGACGATAATTGCGGCGATAAGAAAGCCGTAGGTCACTATGAAGTTGACGATAATGGCTGCTGCCGCACCTCCCTGAGGCAGGGAAATATCCGCATTGACAGCTCCCCCTGCAATGGACTCATAGTATTCGGGATCGACAAACTGAATGACGCCGCTCGTAAGAGTAGCAAGTGTGTTCACAAATATATGGGCAAATATAGTGGGGAGGATGGAATTGTATTTTACCGCAACAATGGCAAGGGGGATCCCGATAAGAAATCCTGCAAGGAACTGCTGGTAATTCTGGTGCATAAGCCCGAATATCAGAGCAGAGAGAAAGATAGCGAACCGCTCGTTGTATTTGCGCATGGACTGGAGCACAACTCCGCGGAAAAGAAGCTCCTCAAGTATGGGACCCACAATGCAGGCATAGACGCACAGAATAATGTTTGCTCCAAGGGACGTCCGTCCTGAAAAATCCGGGGTGGCTCCTGTCAGTCCCAGACTGCCCAGAAGAAAAGCAAGGATGACAGCAAGCAGCGAAGCGGCTGTCTGCATTCCTGCGGACAGGGTTATCAGCTTTACTACAGTCCCTCCGCCGTATCCGTCACGGGTAAAAAATGATCTGATATTCAGTCCCAGAAGCTTGACGCCGAGTATTATGGAGGCTGTTTCCGCTGCTATGGGGATAATGCAGGAATACAGCGTGGACAGAAGCTCATTGCGGCGGAAGATCTCACGTCCTGCCATGATAGCTTCTCTTCCGAAGCCCCCTCCGTAATAAGCGCAGATGAGATACATCATTGTCCATGCTCCCAGATTGAATATCAGTATATCCACTATAAGGACCAGGGCGGTGCGGTCATATTGCTTCCGTATCTGCTTCCGCTCCTCCGCATCCGGGATGACCGATACCTGCGGGATATTATTTATCTGTTCCATAGATCCTTCCTTTCATTTTATGCAATTGGTCATTCATACACAAATATTAACCTCATTATAGTATATTATTCGGATGATGTCAAGGATTTTTGAAAGTTCAGCTCTGACCTGCGGGATGTTTTCCGGATATGGTAATATTATATAAAATACATCTTAAAAGGGAGTATTTTCTATTAGATGTATAGAATTAAAAATATGACGCTTGAAAAATATCTGAAAACAATGTATAATATATTAAATATATTATGTTATACTATTTCTCGGCGTATAAAGAAAGGATCAAAAGATGGCACTTAAAAAAATTATTTTTCAGTCTGCTGCTCTTGTACTGGCAGCGGCAATGATCTCAGGATGCAGCAGGAAAGACAATCACGGTCTTGATCCCGATAATCCCGCGACTGTTACTGTATGGCACTATTACAACGGCGTACAGCAGGAAAACTTCGATAAGCTGGTGGCAGAGTTCAACGAAACGGTGGGATACGAGCAGGGCATAATCATAAAAGCAAGCAGCAAAAGCAATATTTCCGACCTTGCAGACAGCGCTCTTGCGTCACTGAGGCAGGAGGAGGGCGCTGAACCTGCTCCCAATATGTTCGCAGCCTATGCCGAGACAGCCTTCACCGCAGATCAGATGGGCTGTCTGGTGGATATGTCGCAGTATTTCAGCAGCGAGGAGCTTTCCGAATATGTTGAAGGCTATCTTGCCGAGGGAGATCTGAACAATAAGGGGGAGCTTAAAATTTTCCCCACTGCAAAGAGCACGGAGGTCATGCTCATAAATGCTACCGACTGGCAGACCTTTGCTGATGCAGCAGGAGTTACTAAGGACAGCCTTTCAACATGGGAGGGTCTTGCCGATACTGCGGAAAAATACTATAATTATACAGACGGACTTACTCCCGATATCCCGGGTGACGGAAAGGCGCTTTTCGGACGTGACTCCGTGGCAAACTATATGATAGTGGGCGCAAAGCAGCTGGGTCTTGAATATTTTACGTCTGAGGGCGGCAGCTTCACAATGAATGAAAACAAGGAGGCTGTCCGCAGACTGTGGGATGCCTACTATGTTCCTTATGTAAAGGGCTGCTACCTCTCTCAGGGACGCTTCAGAAGCGATGACGCAAAGACCGGCTCCATAATTTCCATGGTCTGCTCAACTACAGGCGCAGCATATTTCCCTAAATCGGTAACTCCCGACGATGAGCACAGCTATTCTATAGAATGTCTTGTTCTTCCTGTGCCTTATTTTGAGGGTACTGACAGGTATGTAGTCCAGCAGGGTGCGGGAATGGTAGTTGTAAAGTCCGATGAGACCACCGAGTATGCCTGCTCCGTTTTCCTTAAGTGGTTCACCGATAAGGAGCGCAATACCTACTTCTCCGCAGGCTCGGGATACCTTCCTGTCAAGAAGGATGCAAATGATACAGCGGCTATCTCTGCAAGCTATACATCCTCGGGCGGCTCCGCTGACGACCCTCTGCTCATTGCTCTTTCAGGCGCAGTTGATGAGATAAACAGCTCTGTACCCTATGCTGCAAAGCCCTTTGAAAGATCTGCAGAGACAAGAGATTTTCTGGAGACCTATATACAGGATACTGCACAGAAAGCTCATGACGATGCTTATGCACGTATCGGCAGCGGTGAGGACAGAGCTTCCGTAATGAACGAGTATACCTCAGACAGCGCTTTTGAAGCATGGTACAGTGAATTTATATCAGGCTTGAAGGCTGCAGCGGGAATATAAATATCACGAATAAATGCGGCGGATAAATTCCGCGAAAGGAGAATGCTCCGAAAACGGAGCATAACCGGTTGTATGGCAAGGTCAAAAACAAAGCTGGCAGTGCGGCTGCTGGTTCCTATGATGCTTTTGGTATTATTTCAGATAGTGATATTTTTCTCCGTACTTATTATCGGCGGAGAGTTTACCTATGTCAGGGAGTATGCCTACAGCACCTTTGCCGATAAGGCTGAAACACGAAGAAATTATCTTGAAGCAGAGCTCCAGCAGAAGGTCCTGCCGGTGCAGGAATCTGCTTATAAGATAGGCAGCATGATAGAAGAGATCACCGCCGGACAGAATGCTGCTATTACGGATATCAGCACAAACAAGGAGCTTGACAGACTTATCATGGAGTCTGCCGCAGACAGCATGATAGAGCTTATGAGACGGAGCATGGTAAACGACGTGTACCTTATACTTGAAACGGGGGATCTTTACGGCAGCGAAGGCGGCGGAAAGGAAGCTAAGGCTGCACTGTACATCCGGGATCTTGATGTTATGACGGATGCAGGCTATGAGGATCTGCTGATGGAGATCGGCTTTTCTTCTGTTTCACAGAAGTTCGGGATAAGTCTGGACTCAGGCTGGACCCTCCACTTTGAGCCTGACCCCTCTGATACACGGAATTTTGATTTTTACTACAATACCCTTGACACTGCAAAGAAAAACCGGTCTATCAAGAAACAGGAGGATCTTGGCTATTGGAGCGGCTTTTCAAAGTTTTCGGGAAATGCTGCTGCAAGCATGAAATATACCGTCCCCCTTATTGCAGGCGACGGCACGGTATACGGTGTCCTTGGCATAGGACTTACGGAAAATACGATTCTTGATGACCTTCCCGCAAGTGATTTCAAAAAAGAGGTCGCCTGCTACGTCCTCGGAAAAAGCACAGGTGAGGACACCTATGATATCATCACTCATTCTGGTATTTCCTTCCGCAGACTTCTTGGCGATGCGGAAAAGCTCAGGACAGTTGAGACTATGGAGCAGGATATCTGCGGATTTGATGCAGGAGACGGACTGGCAGGCAGCGTTCAGGAGATCAGCCTGTACAGTGCGGCAAGCCCATATCTGAACGACAGGTGGGCGCTGATCGCAGCTGCAGACGAATCAAGCGTGCTCAGACCGTATGTGAATCTGATCCGTATGCTGGTGGTGGCGGCGTCGATATCACTGGCGATAAGCATCCTTGTAGTGTTCATCACTTCACGGAATGTTGTGAAGCCCATCACCGAAGCTATCAGGACTATGAACTCAAAGCACAAATACAGTGAAGTCATCCGCTTTGAGCCTTCAAATATTTACGAGCTTGACAATATGACAGACGCTATCACACAGCTGCAGATAAATGTGCAGGACTTCTCCTCGCAGGTGTCCCAGATGATACGCATTGCAGATGTGGGACTGGGCACGTTCCTTTATGACAGCGCCGATGACAGCGTTTTTGTTGGACAGAGCCTTCTTAAACAGCTTGATCTCAAAACGGAACCGGAAGAGGATATTCTGATGACCAGGACAGAATTTCTGGAAAATATCTCCTCCGAGGAAACGAAAGCAGCGATCACCGAAGGTATTGATAAAATAGCCGGTGAGGAATCGCAGACAGACTACATAAAAGAGTACAGTATCGCTCAGAGAGATATGAGCATGAGATGGATGCGTCTGAGCCTTGTAAATAATAAAAACAAGAGCATCGGTATCCTGCAGGATATCACCAATGAAATAATGGAAAAGAAGCGTATCGAGTATGAGCGTGATTACGACAGCACTACCGGTCTGCTCAACAGGAACGCTTACTACAACCAGATCGAACGGCTTTTCCAGCATCCCGATTCATTGAAGGTAACAGCCTTCATAATGCTTGACCTGGATAACCTGAAATATGTAAATGACACCTACGGACATGATTTCGGCGACGATTATATCAAGACGGCTGCAACGTCTCTTAAAAGGTTCCAGTATTACGGCGGCATCGTTTCCCGTCTTTCGGGAGATGAGTTCAATGTGTGTCTGTCGGGCTTCGATACCAAGGAGGAGGTACGGGGAATCATAGAAAGCGTGCGCTCCCAGCTTCTCCAGAGCTACTGTCTGCTGGCGGACGGCACCCATTTCAAGATCCGTGCAAGTGCGGGAGTCGCTTGGTATCCTGATGACGGAAACTCCTATGAAGTGCTTATGAAGTATGCGGATTTTGCCATGTACACTATCAAGCACTCCACAAAGGGTGAGCTTGCGGAATTTGACAGGTCTGCTTATGACAACGACTCCATACTTATTACCGGCGTTGAGGAAATGAACCGCATCATTGACGAATGCCGCGTAAGGTACGCATTCCACAGCATTGTAAATGCAAAGACAGGCGAGATATACGGCTATGAGGCGCTTATGCGTCCCCAGTCAAATGTTTTCCAGTCTCCTCTTGACCTGCTGAGAATCGCAAAGACCAGCGCAAGACTTAATGAGATCGAGCGTATGACCTGGACCAGAGCGCTGGCTGAGTTCAAAGAGCAGATAGAGGCAGGACGCATACCGGGAGACTGTCATGTTTTTGTAAATTCCATTTCAAACTGTGTGCTGGATCCCTCCGACGTTAAATATATCGAAGATACGTTTCCCGATCTGCTTCCCAATGTTGTTCTGGAGATACTTGAAGGCGAAATATCAAATGAGTCTTACAATGAGCGTAAGATAAACAGGATGAAAAAATGGGAGGCTCAGATAGCTCTTGATGATTTTGGTACAGGCTACAACAGTGAATATGCGCTTATCACGATGGATCCGAATATCATCAAGATCGACCGCTCCATTATAAGCGGCTGCGACAAGGACATCAGCAGACGTACTATTATCAGCAACCTTGTAAAGCTTGTAAAGACCAGAAATATCCTTGTCCTTGCAGAGGGCGTTGAAACGGAAGACGAGCTCCAGACCGTAATTTCATGCGGTGTCGACCTCTTACAGGGATATTATTTCACACGTCCGCTGTTCGAGCCTGAGCCCCTTAAGCCGGAGCTTACAGAAAAGATCAGGCGCATGGCAAATCCTACCTTTGAAACTCAGTGATCGTTTTTCTGTCCTTTTCCCGCAAGAGTCCATGCCCAGACCAGCATAACTATACCAAGCACTGAAAGTGCGCCGCCTATCCTGTACATATCGGGAGTTATGACATCGGCGGCGCATTTTGCTATGCTGCGGACAAATCTGTCCTGTCCCGATAAAAATACCTGAGCGGAAGCGAGAAAAGCTGCGGTCAGAACAATTACCCCTCCTGTAAGGACCGCTCCTCCGCCCCATATAAGGGTCTTTCCGGTGTCACGGTTTATTGCCCGGAGAATGATAAGCATCCCTGCAGCGGCAGCAGCCTCGCTGAGCATAAAAGGCAGGGAGCAGAACAGACGCAGGACGGTCAGTGTCCATCCGTCAAGAGAGCTTTCTATCCCGGATGGTGAAATAGCTTCAAGGACGGGAGCTGTGCGGTCCAGTTCTGCAAAGGCAAGGTCGATGTCGTGCTGCGAGAGGGGCTTTCCGATGGCGCTGCTTATAAGACTGATATTTTCGCTGAATACCTCCTTGAGCTTTTCGGAGGTAAGCTTTTCGGGGAGCTCGCCGCTGCGGATAAATTCCGCGTATCCCTTCAGCTGGGAGGCAAGGAAGTCCTCTGCTGTGGAGCTTTCGTATATATGACGGATGTCCTCCTTTGTAAGACCCGTCCCCAGAGACATCATATAGACAGCTTCCTGGACGGTGGTGTCCGGGGATATGCTGACGCTGCTGTCAGAAAGGGTCACAGGATTTTCGGCAGGCAGGTTCATGACGTCAAGCTTGTCCGCAAACCGGGATATTTTTTCGCTGTCCGTCACAAGACGCACTGCCGCGGATGCTGATGCCAGCAGAATCAGCGCCAGCATGACTATCGCTGCTGCAAGAGAGCCAATATTTTTAAGTACTTCCGCACCGGAGGTATTTTTTTGTACAGTCAGGGGAATCTCCTCTGCTGCAGTTTTTGGAGCGGGCAGGGGAGGGTATTCCGAATGTCCCTCTATCACTCTGATAAACCCTGCTTTTTCGGTCTCATTTGCTTCCCTGATATCAGGGATGACAGGTTCGGTGTTTGTCTGCCTGACATCACCCTGTCGGGCATCCTCCTGCCGGGCATCATCATGCCAAGAAGCGGGGTCATATGGCACAAGGTCTGCTCCGCAGCTTATGCAGCAGGTCATTCTGTCGTTGTATTCCTTTCCGCAGTTGGGGCAAATCATTTTTCATCGATCCTTTTCTTTTGGAATAATTTGGCTTCTATATAAATATAATATACCATTTTATTCCAGATGTCAACGGAAATTTTTCGACAAAAAATGACATGACGCTTTGCAGAAGATCAGGTTCTGCAAAGCGTCACCGAAACTATCTCAGGCGGATTGTGGATACGGAACCGTCCCAGACCGCGGCTTGCTATAAGAAATGAGGTTCCGATGCGGTACACGCCCTCCTTGTATCTGGGCATGAGCCTGCGCTCCGGAGAAAGTATCCCATGTATAAAAGGAAGCCGTATCAGCCCTCCGTGGACGTGTCCCCCAAGAGAAAGATCCGCTCCCCATTCTGCATGGACGTCAAAATCCAGCGGGTTATGGGCAAGAAGTATGGTGTATACATCAGGCTCCTTTGTCCCGAGAAAATTTATCATATCCGCCAGCATGAACTCCTTCCAGCCCCGCTTGTATTCACGGACTCCCCGGTAATATTCCGCAGTGTAGCAGAGTCCGCAAAGATGTATCCTGCTTTTTCCGCGGATCATGTCCACGCCGTCGTTGTCAAGGCAGACCGCCCCGTAATTTTCAAGGGTGTCCGTTATCTGCTCAAGCTCTGCGTCGTCAAGGTCGGAAAGCTCATGGTTCCCGTTGACGTAATAGACCGGCGCTATACACGCCAGATCCTGTACAAGCCTGATAAACTGCTCTGTGTTGGGAGCGTCATGACTTATCATATCACCGGTCATCACAATGATGTCCGGCTTTTCCTTTGCAATGGGCAATAACAGGGGGGCATTGTCCTTTCCGAATACCTTGTTGTGAAGGTCGGACAGGTGAACTATCTTCATTCCGTCAAAGCTTTCCGGAAGCAGGGGAGAGGTTACACGGTATCGTGAGACCTGCGGACAGGACATACCCCTGTATAATGAAGGTATAGTCCCTCCGAGAAAAAATGATGCTGTAAGCATTGAAGCGCGTCTTATCATGACGGGGTCTCCTTTCGGGAGAATTTATTTATTTTTTTTGCAAAACCTATTGACTTTGACACAGTGTCATGGTTTATACTATAGATCAAGGATACTGCAAGCCGTATCAGGATAACTTTTTCGATATAGTGTATGATAAGTATAAAGCGGGGATTCCTTTCTTGGTTTTGAAATTTTTACCCAACCTTTTTTTCTCTGCTGTACACTTATATATTGAATATCCAATACTAATTATACACCATTCAGATAAAAATATCAAATAAAAACGACACGGAAGCATGATCGTTCCCGTGCCGCTGACAGATTATTTTAATTGTATACAGAAATTTCCGAATCAACCAGGATCATGTATTCTTCTCTTGCTGTTATCCAGCTCTCGTACTTATCGTTTACTTTGCCCTCATAAAGCTCAGGCATAATAACATCACCCATGTTGTCACTCAGACCATAGCCATAGTCGTATGCAAATATAAACTTATCATCATCATTGTATGATGCCACCAGGTCATAGATCTCCTCAGGCCAGTGAGGATTGTTTGCAAGATGCTTCTGCTTGGTAACATCCGTGTACTGCGCATCAGAGAATACCAGTCTGTTTACATTGTACCATGCCTTTACAACGTCAGCATTATCGCTGCCCTTTACCCACATATGTGAGTGTATTGCCTTGCTCATGTAATTTTTGTCAGAGCCCGGTTCCTTGGGGAAAGGTACGACCTGGATAGTATGGTCGGGGACTGATTCTGCTGCTGCTTCATATGCCCATGTACCCATACCGTAGAACAGCAGGTTGCCGTCCAGAAATGCAGCTCCGGGATCTGTCCAGCCCGGTTTTACAAGGCTGTGCGCACAGAGATCGGCAATAACCTCCTGTGCACGCTCGATCTTTGCGCTGTAGAGGTTATTTGTGAATTTATTTCCGTCATATGTTATGAGCGTGTCTCCTGCGGTATAAACAAAAGCGTTTGCCCACCAGCCTGTAATAGCGAATTTTTCAGTATCACCGCCCTGGAAGTTTTTTGATATATCCAAAAAAGCATCCCAGTCCCATTCGCCTTTTTCATAAAGCTCATACGGATCTTCAAAACCAAGCTCTTCGACCATATCACGGTCATACATAAGAATCTGATAATCATTGATACGATATCCGAAAGGAGCAACATAATGTTCGCCGTTCATCATAAATATATCTGCTGTATCTTTGACCTCTGCCCACATAGGATCGTCCCAGTCAACGAGAGAGTCGATAGGCTGATACTGACCCTTGCTTACATCGTAAGGGAAAGAACGCCATTCGTAAAGGAAAATGTCGGGAGGATTGCCTCCGATAATGCTTGTGGCAAGGTCGTCAAAGCGTTTATCATGGGTGGTCTCCATCCATTCTATCTTAGCTCCGTATGTATCTTCAAAGAGAGCGACCTCGGTGGAGCGCTCGGGGTTGTTGTTGGTGGGGTTCAGATCATTGAAGCCCATCCATTTAAGGGTCTTGCCGCTGATGTCAATGCTTGTGTCGAGCTCCTCTGCTGCTGCGACCTCGATGTTGTCGCCTGTCCACTCTGTTCTCTCGGTGGTAGTGTCGGCAGGAACAGTTACGCCTCCGCCTGAACCGCTGTCGTCAGCACAGGCAGCAAACGAGGTCAGAACAGCTGCTGACATGATGCCTGCTAAAATTCTCTTGGTTGTTTTTTTCATAATTTACCTCCCATTGTTTACGCACAGAAAATATGCTGTCATCATTATATCACACTTAGTTAAAAAAGTCAACAGTATAAGCTTTCGGATAAAAAAGTACGGGAGCAAAACTGCTCCCGCACGGTAAATAGCTTTTAGCTGTTGAAAGGCTCAAGCTCTGCATCAAAGATGCTATAGTATTCCTCTCTGGATCTGGTCCAGTTGGGGTCTTCATCCTTGATCATGATCTCGTAAAGTGTTCTTACATAGCCGTTGTCGCCTGTCATGACATCGGAGATACCTACGCCGTAGTCAAATGAATAAGCGATAACGCTGTCATCGGAGAATGACAGTACAGTGTCATAAACGTCCTCTGTCCAGTGGCTTGCATCGTCGTTGGAAAGGAACTTCTGCTTGTTGAGCTCAATGTACTGAGGATCTGAGTTTGCGATTCTGTTTACATCGAACCATGCCTTTACAACGTCGCCGTTTTCACTTCCCTTTACCCACATATAAGCAAGCAGTCTCTTGCCCATGTAGTATGTATCGGTATTAGGGTTTCTGGGGAAAGGAACTACCTTGATGTGGTGGTCGGGAACCTTGTCGGCTGCCTGATTAAGAGCCCATGTACCCATAGCATAGAACAGGTGATTGCCGTTTACAAATGCCTGAGAAGGATCGCCCCAGTCGCCTGCATCGATAAGATTCTGATCTACCATTTCCTTGATAACGCCCTGCGCACGCTCTACATTAGGGCTTAAAAGGTTGTTTATGAACTTATTGCCGTCATATGTTACGAGAGTATCTCCCGAGGTAGCAACGAAAGCGTTAGCCCACCAGCCTACGATGCCGTATCTGTCATCGCCGCCGTCCTGGAATTCCTTCTGCAGTCTGAGGAAGTTATCCCAGTCCCATTCATTCTTCTCGTAAAGCTCATATGGATCGTCAAGACCCTCTTCCTCGACCATATCCTCATCATACATAAGGAGCTGGTAGTCGTTGAAGCCGTATCCTAAAGGAGCAACATAATGCTCGCCCTGCCATGTGAACTTGTCAGCTGTAGCCTTCATTTCAGCCCACATAGGATCGTTCCAGTCAACAAGAGAGTCGATGGCCTGATACTGACCCTTGCTTACATCGTAAGGGAATGTACGGTCCTCCAGTACAAAGATATCGGGGGGAGTACCTCCGATGATGCTGGTAGCAAGGTCATCAAAGCGTTTGTCGTGTGTGGTCTCTATCCACTCTATCTTAGCGCCGTATGTATCCTCAAAGAGCGCTACCTCAACAGAACGCTCGGGAGAGCTGTTCGTCGGGTTCAGATCATAGAAGCCCAGCCACTTAAGAGTCTTTCCGCTGATATCAACGCTTGTGTCCAGCTCCTCTGCTGCTGTGACCTCAATGTTATCACCTGTCCACTCGGTTCTCTCGGTGGTAGTTTCGGTAGTGGCAACAGCACCGCCGCCTCCTCCGCCGTCACCGTCGTCGGCACACGCAGCAAAGGAAGCCAGAGTAGCTGCTGACATGATGCCGGCTAAGATTCTTTTGGTTATTTTTCTCATAGTTTACCTCCTTGGTATGATTTCGGAAAACGGGCGGACTGCCCGTGGTCTCCGATATTTACGTGCATACAATATGCTTTGATAAGTATAGCACATATTATCAAAAAAGTCAAGAAATAATGAATAATATTAGTGTTATGCACAAAATGTATATAAATTTTTATGCATTAATTTCAGCCTTTTTTAAGCTCCGAGATGATGCTTACAAAGCTTTCCACATCATTAAAATCCTTGTACACCGACGCGAACCGCACATATGCCACCTGATCTATCTCCTTCAGGTGCTGGAGCACGATGTCCCCTATTTCTGCGGAGGTTATCTGGTTCTGCATACTGTTTGCGTAATAGGTCTCCACGCTGTCCACGATTCTGTCTATATTTTCGACGGAAACAGGACGTTTTTTTACGGCTGTGGAAAGTCCTTTTATAAGCTTGTTCCTGTCGAATATCTCGATGGAGTTGTCCCGCTTGAGCACCAGCAGGACGGGCATTTCCACCGATTCATATGTAGTAAATCTTTTTCCGCAGTTGGTACATTCCCGCCTGCGGCGTTTTTTTCCGTCTGCGGGACGGGAATCCACGACTTTCGTATCGGCAAATCCGCAAAAAGGGCATTTCATAAAAACAGTCCTTTCGGTAATTTTTAGTGAGTATATACAATTAGTATATACTATTTTTTTGTTTTTGTCAAGTCCGCAGGCAGAAAACGTCCCCCGCTTATTTTTCCAGTTTATATGAAAGAGCCTGCACAGCCAGCAGGTAGCCGTCCTTGCCAAAGCCGAAAATGCTTCCCGAGCAGACCGGCGCTATGACCGAATTATGACGGAACTCCTCGCGGCTTGCGATGTTTGAGATGTGAACCTCTATGACGGGTATCTTCACCGCTGCGATGGCGTCCCGTATTGCATAGCTGTAATGGGTGTAGGCTCCTGCGTTGAGGATGATGCCGCACTTGTCCAGACGGGCTTCGTGTATCTTGTCTATGATGGCTCCCTCATGGTTGGACTGGAACATCTCGCAGCTGTCAAAGCCAAGCTCCGCCGCCTTTGCTTTTATCCCGGCGCAGATGCTTTCATAGCTGTCCGAGCCGTAGGTGCCCGGCTCGCGCTCCCCCAGAAGATTAAGATTGGGACCGTTGATAACAAGTAAATTTTTCATCTTTCCGTATCCTTTCAGGTGATCGTTAAATGTACTGTTTTTCATTATACTACAAAAGATACAGTTTGTCAAACACCGCCTGTACACTATATTTTGTGGACAGGAAAATTTTTTATCTCCTGTAAAAATCCAAAAACAGTTGAAATTCATGGAAAAGTATGTTATAATTAAACAATATTGGAGTGAGAGGATGCGATGCAGCTATGGAACTCTTTGATGTGTACGACAAAAACCGCATTAAAACCGGCAGGACAATGGTCAGAGGTGAACAGAGCGGCGACGGTTACCTGAGAGCGGTGGTGCATATCTGTATCATCAGCGGGGAGGGCGAAATGCTTATCCAGCAGCGTCAGAGCAGCAGAAAAAGCTGGGCTGATATGTGGGATGTAAGCGTAGGCGGAGGCGTTCTTTCAGGGGAGACCCCCTGTCAGGCGGCAGAGCGGGAGGCTCATGAAGAGCTGGGACTGAAAATCGATTTTTCCCGGATGCGTCCTGCGCTGACGGTGAATTTTGTACACGGCTTTGACGATTATTTTATCGTCCGTGCCGACCCGGACATATCTTCCCTTAAGCTTCAGCAGGAGGAGGTAAAGGACGCAAAATGGGCAAGCCGGGACGAAATATTCTCCATGATAGACGACGGAAGCTTTATACCCTACCATAAAAGTCTTATCGACCTTATTTTTCAGATGAAAGACCATGCGGATGCACGGAAATTACACTAATTATATAAAGGAGCGATCCTGCAATGATCGAAAAAATAACTCTTACAAGTGAAAAGTGGAAGTTCCTGCTGAGCAAGGAAAAGCCGGATATTGGTACGCCATTCGCGGACTCTGTTATCCTGCCCTCCACTGTCCAGCAGTTAAAAAAGTCCCCCGTCACAGATGAGCGCAGCGACGGGTATCTTACCGACCCCCACCGCTTTGAGGGATATGCTGTCTATGAGCGCACCGTGAATATTTCCCCTAAAAGGAAGGACGGCGAGGTCTTTCTCGTTCTGGAAAGGACCCGCACCAGCACTCTCTGGATAAACGGGACTCTCGTGGGGACACAGAACAGTCTGTGCGCTGCTCACAGGTACGATATAACAAGTCATGTGAAGGGTGAGCCTTTGAAGATAACTGTCATGATAGACAATGTGACCTGTCCCGTTCCCGGCGGACATATGACCTCTCAGGACACACAGACCAACTGGCTGGGCATAACAGGGGACATTTACATCGAGGTCTGCAGTCCCCTCCGTTACGAAAATATAAAGATCTTCCCAGACCCGGAGGGTAAGACTGTCACCGTCAGGGGAGACATCATAGGCGGAGACTGCATAGAGCTTACAGTGGACGCAAACGGCTTTCCGAAAAAGACCGTTACCGTAACAAAGGAGGAGCCCTCATTTGTCTACGAAATGCCGGGAGCTAAGCTCTGGAGCGAGCATGACCCTGTAACATACACTCTTACTGTATCCTCCGACGGCGACGTGAGCCGTATCCCATTCGGACTGCGGAAGTTTGAGACCAGAGGCACCGATTTCCTGCTCAACGGAGAAAAAATATTCCTCCGGGGCAAGCATGACGGCATGATCTTCCCCATGACAGGAGCCGCTCCCACCGATGTGGAAAGCTGGGTCAAGGTAATGAAAGCAGCTAAGGACTACGGCATAAATCATTACAGATTCCACACCTGCTGTCCTCCCGAAGCGGCGTTTTACGCTGCCGACAGGCTTGGCATTTACATGGAGCCGGAGCTTCCCTTCTGGGGTACTGTCGAAGAGGAGGTCTCAGAGGGTCAGCAGTATCTTATAGACGAGGGCTTCCGCATCCTGGACAGCTTTGCAAACCATCCCTCCTTCTTTGCAATGTCCATGGGCAACGAGCTGTGGGGAAGCAAGGAGCGTCTTAACGAGATACTTGGGGGATACAAAAAGCACGACCCCAGACCTCTTTACACTCAGGGATCGAACAACTTCCAGTTCTGGCCCTGCATCGTTGATAACGACGATTTCTTTGTGGGGGTGCGTTTTTCAAAGGAGAGGCTTTTCCGCGGCTCCTATGCGATGTGTGACGCTCCTCTGGGACACATCCAGACCGATATGCCAAATTCAAACTATACATACGATGAGCATATACGTCCCGGCTCTGTTGACACGTCACAGAACGAGGGCGGCACTGTCGAAATTCAGTACGGCACGGGAGTGAAAACTGTGTCCGTGGACAGCGGGGGAGAGTTTGTTTCCCATGTGCCTGTTGTTTCTCATGAAGTGGGTCAGTATTTTATGTATCCCGACTTCGGGGAGATAGAAAAATATACGGGAGTGCTGAAACCGTATAATTTCGAGATTTTCAGGGAAAGATTGGAAAAGGCGGGTCTGTTAAAATTAGCAGACAAATACTTCCGTGCAACCGGACGTTTTGCCGCCGAGTGCTACAAAAACGAGATTGAGACGGCGCTCCGGTCAAAGGAGCTGTCGGGATTCCAGCTTCTTGACATACAGGACTTTACGGGACAGGGCACTGCTCTTGTTGGTATCCTCAACTCATTTATGGAAAGCAAGGGAGTTATCACTGCCGTTGAATGGAGGGGCTTCTGCTCTGACAGGGTTGTGCTGGGCTGTCTGCCTAAATTCACCTACAGATCGGGGGAAAAGGTAAAGCTGGACGTAAAGCTCTACAGCTACGGAGCAAAGCCCGATACCGACCCGGAGGTACGGATAAGGCTTTCATCGGAAAGCGGGGAGTCCTCCGAATACACCCTGTCTGCAAAAGGAAGCTTCAAGGGGGGCGTATTCGACATAGGCAGCACTAAAATTGAGATGCCCTCTGTGAAAAAGCCGGAAAAGGTGTCCTTGACGCTTAACTGTAAGGATATTTGCAACAAATATATACTGTGGGTATACCCTGTTACAACACCGGAAAAGCCAAAGGGCGTGACTGTGACAGGGGACTGGAGCGAGGCAAAGAAGGCTCTCGGAGAGGGCGGAAAGGTGCTGTTCATGCCGAAGAAGCTGAACGAGGAAAAGTCCATTGAGGGCACCTACTGCACCGACTTCTGGAATTACCCCATGTTCAGCTCTATTTCCGAGTCTATGAAGAAGCCAAAGCCGGTGGGAACATTGGGTCTGCTCATTGATAAGAAGCATCCTGCAATGAAACAATTCCCGTCGGAGAGCTATTCCACCGCTCAGTGGTACGACATTGTGAGCAGCTCCCGTGCGGCGGTACTGGACGGTCTGGACATCGACCCCATCGTCCGCACAATAGACAACTGCGGAAGAAATCACAGTCTGGGGACGGTCTTTGAAGTAAAAACAGGGGGAGGGGATCTGCTTGTCTGCACTGCCGATCCTGAAAAGGCTCCCGATTCACTGCCCTTCAAGTGGCTTGTTAAAAGCCTTTCCGACTATGCCGCATCGGGGGATTTCGCTCCCGAAAAGACGGTGGATATTTCCTGTCTGGACAGTATTTTTTCGTGAAAATGCACAAATTTCCGTATAAAAATCAAATCGGTTTACCTCAGAACAGGAAAAATTTTGTCTAATATTACACTTGATTTAAGCAGGAAAATAAGGTATAATTATACTGTATATTTATGCTGTGACATATGCCGGAGACGCGCTTTCCGTATTGCTCCGGAACTACTCTGTATGGATTGGAGAAGATAAATATGATACCTGTAATAAGCAAAGAGGAATTCGAGACAAGACTCCGCAATGAGCTCCAGGTGGAGTTCAACGTTGTACCGGCAGAAGCGTCAGATAATCAGATATATAAGGCGCTGTCGGCAGTCGTTGTAGATATCCTCCGTGAAAGACGCCGCAAGTTCCGTGCAAAAAATCAGTCCGAGGGAAGAAAAGAGGTCTACTACCTTTCAATGGAATTCCTTATGGGACGTTCCCTGAAAACAAGCCTTTTTAACCTGAATATCAATGGAATGGTGGAGGACGTCCTCAAGGGCTGGGACGTGAACCTGGACAGGATATATGAGTATGAGCCTGATGCTGGTCTCGGAAACGGCGGTCTTGGACGTCTTGCAGCCTGCTATCTGGACGGTCTTGCAACAGACGGATACCCCGCAATGGGCTACTCCATCTGCTATGAGTTCGGTATCTTCAAGCAGAAGATGGAGGACGGCTGGCAGACAGAGCTTCCCGATAACTGGCTCCCCGGCGGTGAAAGCTGGCTGGTCCCCAAGACAGACAAGACCATCGAGGTACACTTTGAGGGTGAGCTGTCCGAATACTGGGACGACAAGTACCACCACATCTCCTACACAAATTACAACACCGTTCAGGCGGTGCCTTACGATATGTATGTTCCCGGATATGGCAACGACAGCGTTTCCGTCCTGAGACTGTGGCAGGCAAAGGTCCCCTCATTTGACATGGATATGTTCAATCAGGGCGACTACACAAAGGCTCTCAGCCAGAACACCGTTGCACAGGCTATCTCAAAGGTACTGTATCCTAACGACAACCATCTGGAGGGCAAGAGCCTTCGTCTGAGACAGCAGTATTTTATGTGCGCTGCTTCTGTGGGAGACATCGTTGACCGTCACATGAGAGTGTACGGCACTCTGGATAACTTCCATGAGAAGGTGGCTATCCATATCAACGACACACACCCTACCCTTGCTATCCCCGAGCTTATGCGTATCCTGCTGGACGACTGCGGATACAGCTGGTCAAAGGCATGGCATATAGTTACAAATACATTTGCATACACAAACCACACCGTCCTTGCAGAGGCTCTGGAGAAGTGGGATGTAAACCTTGTAAGGCAGATCATTCCCCGTATCTTCTCCATCATTGTTGAGATCAACAACCGCTACTGCGCAGACCTTATGGAGCGTCTTGACGACAGTGCAAAGGTAACAAGGATGTCCATCATCCAGAACAATCAGATACACATGGCTCTGCTCTGCGTATGCGCTTCACACAGCGTAAACGGCGTTTCAAAGCTCCACTCCGACATCATCAAGGACGATGTGTTCAAGAACGAGTATGCGGATACCCCCTACAAGTTCAAGAACGTTACAAACGGCATCGCTTACAGAAGATGGCTGCTCCAGTCCAATCCGGGTCTTACAAATCTGCTGGAGGAGACTATCGGGGACGGCTTCAAGAAAAACGCAATGGAGCTCATCAATTTCAACAAGTTTGAGAACAATGAAGAGGTCATCAAGCGTCTGGGCGAGATCAAAAAGGACAACAAGGAGCGGTTTGCAAGATATGTAAAGAACAATTTCGGCACCACTCTTAACACAGAGGGCATTTTTGATGTACAGGTAAAGCGTCTCCACGAATATAAGAGACAGCACCTTAATGTACTGAATATCATTGCCGAGTACAACAAGCTGCTGGAAGATCCGGATATGGATTTTGTTCCCAAGACATATATCTTTGCTGCAAAGGCAGCTCCGGGCTACTACCTTGCAAAGCAGATCATCAAGATGATCTGGGCGCTGGGCGAGGAGATAAGAAAGAACCCCAAGATCTGCGACAAGCTGCAGGTGTTCTTCCTTGAAGATTACAGGGTATCCCTTTCAGAGCTTCTCATGCCTGCCGCTGAGGTATCCGAGCAGATCTCACTTGCCGGCAAGGAGGCTTCCGGTACAGGCAACATGAAGCTGATGCTTAACGGTGCCATTACGCTGGGTACTCTGGACGGTGCAAACATCGAGATCAAGGATCAGGTTGGCACTGACAACATCTTCATCTTCGGCATGACAGCCGATGAGGTGCTTGCAAAGCAGGCTCAGGGATACAATCCCGAGGAATACTGCTCAAGGAACGAGGTCATTGACAAGGCTATCGCTCTTATGTACAACGGCATAAACGGCTGCAAGTTTGACGAGGTGGCAAACTCCCTGAAATTCAAGGATCCCTATATGGTACTTGCTGATTTCGACGCATACCAGGTGGCACAGCAGTATGTTTCCGAGTGCTACAAGAATGCATCCAAGTGGAACAGGATGTCCCTGCACAACATTGCAGGAGCAGGTATCTTCTCCGCCGACAGAGCAGTCGAGGACTACGCAAGAGACATCTGGAAGCTTAAGTAAGCAAGGCGGCGCCCTGGCGGGGAGTCCCCGCGGACGTTTTCTGTCCTACCTTTATAAAGCAATAAATAAAAGATTTAGTATACTTAAGCCCCTATCAAGGGGCTGTATACTAAATCTTTTTATTTTTATTTGTATAAAATAAATGAAGATCCCCATAAATTTTAGCTAAAACAGAAAATTTATTATTTCTTATTCAAAGCTATTGACATTTACTACAAGATGTAGTAATATATAGTTACTACAAGCTGTAGTAATACTTTTGATAAGGTGATCGCCTATGGAAATGAAAAGCTTAACAGAGGCAGAGGCAGAAATAATGTCAAAGATATGGGAAACGGATGCTCCTGTATCATCGGCATTGCTTTTGGCTGAATTTGCGGAAACAAGGGGGTGGAAGGCTCAGACGATATGTACATTTCTTTCAAGACTGGTAAATAAAAAGTTTCTTTCGGTCGAAAAGCGGGGAACGGCGAATATATATACCGCAGTCATATCAAAAAGCGACTTTGAACATTCGGTGACGGAGGAGCTTATTTCAAAAACATACAACGGTTCAATAAAAAATATGATCGCTTCACTGGTCGACGGCGGAAAGATCAGCAAAGAGGAAATCGAGGAGCTTAAAGATTGGTTCAACAGGATGTGATAAAATGTTTGTACTGTTTACCATTGTTGTTATTTCGTCTGCAGAAACAGCAATTGCCGCTGCGGTCATAAAGCTCACGGAAAAAATATTTGTCCGCGGCATCGGCTTGCAGACAAGGTCAGCCGTGCTGACACTCCTGCTGTGCTTTCAGCCGATAATAATACCGCTGGCGCTTATCTTCCGGATCATCCCACACCGCAGAATTATAACGGGAACAATTCCTGTTGTCAAGATCAGCTTGCCCTATGCGGAAAATGTTTATTTCACCGGACAAGAGGAGCTTATAAGCAGACAGCATTCCGAAAACATCATTGCATATGTCTGGCTGTTTATAGCGGTGTCGCTTATCCTGCTGAATCTGTTCAGGTATTTCCGGTTCAGGCTGCTGCTGAAAAAAAGCATTGTACGGGAAATCAATAACAGCGTATCTTCCCTTAGAGTGATTTCAAGCAGTATGACAAATTCTCCGTTTCTTATGGGAATTTTCAAACCTGTTATAATCCTGCCGGATTCGGCTCTCAGTGAAAGTGAGTTATCCATGATAATACGTCATGAAACTATCCACTATCGGCAGCGGGATATTTTCAAAAAAATTTCCGCGGTTTTCCTGAAATGCATAAATTGGTTCAACCCGATGTATTACATTCTTGAAAAAATGATCGGAGAAATTTCAGAGCTTGCCGCCGATGAAATTCTTACATCGGGAATGACCTTTTCCAAGAGAAAAGAATACGGCAATATACTGCTGAAATTTGCCGAAAAACAGTCTGTTCATGCCAATGCTTATTTAAGCGGAAACGCAATCAAGCTTGCAAAAAGATTGGAGCTGATAATGAAAATGAAAAAATCTTCAAACAAAAAATTAAGCAAAGCGGCGGTTTTCTTTATTACTGCTGCAGCGACAGTGGCTGTTGGGATCAGTGCAGCAGTGGCTGTAACAGCCCAGCCGGACAGATATCCTATTTACATTCCATTAGAGCAGCGTCCTGTTATTTATGTTTATGGTGACCCGCAGGATCCTGTCAGCGGATTCAGCGAGGTCGAAGATGTGGGCACAAAGCTTCCTGCAGATATATTAAAATTTGAAGAAGAATGGAAGTATCTTGTCAACAATATGTATGCTGTTGAAGCTGAGCAGTCCGATAAAGAATATCAGGTAGAAAAAATTGCTTACGGCAGTGGTCAGGTAATTGTACTTTGCGAAAACGATGACCGTGGTTTCTCATTTGAGGAAGGTCAGAACGGTATCATTGAAATTTCCGCTGATTTTTCTCCCGAATATTCAGCAGATGGCAGCAAAGGAGAATGGCTTGAAGTAGGATATATCTATGATAGAGTTCCGCATGAGCTTTATTCCGATAAGATTTACGATGAGGGATTATCGGTAAGCTTTACGGCAGATAAAGCCGGAGAGTATCTGTTCTATATCTGTAATAACTGTGCGTCATTACAGAATTATAATTACATATCGGTTGAAAAGCAATAAATTTTTTTAAGCCGCTGATAATTTCAGAAGCCGTCTGGCAAAAAAATTTCAAAAAACCCTTGACAAACCATTTTTTATGGGTTATAATATTATTCGTTGATGAAAAATAAAGCAGAACTATTCCGTTCTCACCCTGCCGCAAAGGCGAGCAGCGGTCAATACCGATCCGGCAGTCCGGATGTGCACCTGATATGCAGGGCGTTCCATTGGATATGGAGGCACTCTTGTGTATGGGGGACATTCGCTGTGATATGATTTCCTGATCGATATGAGCGGACAGCTTCTGTTCCGCTCATTTTTATTATTTATGGGGGTGCTTACCATAGCAGGCAGCAAAGATAGCAAGGATATTCAGATCAACGATGAAATTCGCGACAAGGAAATAAGAGTTATTGACAGCGACGGTTCACAGTTAGGCGTTATGTCAGCCAAGGATGCTCTTAAGCTGGCAGACGAAAAGGAGCTTGATCTTGTAAAGATCGCGCCGCAGGCAACGCCTCCGGTGTGCAAGATCATGGACTACGGCAAGTACGTTTTTGAGCAGAGCAAGCGTGAAAAGGAAGCCCGCAAAAATCAGAAGGTGGTAGATATCAAGGAGATAAGAATGTTCTCCACTATCGACACCAACGATTTCAATACCAAGGTAAATCAGGCTGTGAAGTTCCTGAAATCAGGCGACAAGCTCAAGGTTTCCGTCCGCTTCAAGAAGAGGGCTATCGCTCATCCCCATCTGGGTGAGGAGCTGCTTGAAAAGTTCAAGGCTGCTTGTTCGGAGTATGGTACAGTTGAAAAGCCAAGCAAAATGGAGGGACGCGCTCTTGTGATGTTCGTTTCTCCCAAGGCTTCAAAATAATATAAGTATGTCAAATCAAAAGGAGGATACATTATGCCAAAGCAGAAGACACATTCCGGCGCTAAGAAGCGTTTTAAGCTCACTAAGAATGGTATGGTAAAATACCAGAAGACCAACAGACGTCACAGACTCACTCAGAAGGCTACAAAGCGCAAGAGAATCAACAGAGCGGCAGGCTACACAGGCTCTGCAAACACCGCTACAGTAAAGCAGCTTATCCCTTACAAATAAGCTGTATGTCAAACGAAAATAACTAAACGGAGGTAAAAGATTATGGCTCGTGTTAAGGGAGCAATGGCTACTCGTAAGAGAAGAAATAAAGT
>JAFLUI010000037.1 GCA_022508825.1 Oscillospiraceae bacterium | reverse complement strand
CCAGATTTTTTTGAAAGACACAACTACTTAACCTCAAAAATTCTAATATTTTCTGTGGGAATTGTCACCTCTGTTAACAAAATGTCTTTAATTTGTGCTGCTTCAGAAGGAACAAGCCCCTCTGTCTTTACAACGATGTTGGCTGTTGAGCCGTTGAGATATACAACGCAGTCGTCAAATCCCTGAGCTTTGATGAGACTTTCGATAGTGCTTTCGCTTTCGGAGAGCTTGGAAAGGTTTACTGCCTCAACGGTATATGTAGCAGTTTCTTCGTCTGAAAGGTCTCCGCCGCCCATGATAGCCGCAAGGGTTTCCGCAGCTTCGTCACGGGATGTCATTCTTGCGATGCGTACCTGTGAAAAGTAGTCGCTTTCCCCGCTTGCGCTTACAAATTCCGCGTCTCCGTAGTTTGCCGCCTCAGTGCTGTCTGCGTGAAGGTCTGCCGAGGTGATGTCCTCAGTGGAAGCGAACGCATAATTCATATAGATCGCAACGCCCAGGATCAGCGTCAGACACGCAAGGATGATGTGTTTTTTTCCGATAATAAGATTTGGTCTTCTCATAAATAATTCCTCCTATTTCATTTCCGCCACATAGATCTTGCTTGTGGGAATATCAAGTGCCGTTGCAACGGCTTTATAGATCTTTTCACATACCCTTGGATCATCGCCTCCCTCACAAACTATTACCACACCGCTGATAGCGGGGTTGTTGATTTTTTTAACCAGCGCCTCCTTCTGTGAGCCATTGTCTATTATCACATAGCCGTTTTCCGCCTGTGAAGCTCCGCGCTTTATTGTTTCGGCATAGACATATTCCTCTGTTGAGGTTATTGTCAGCATAACATCTGCCTTGCCTACGCCCTCTATTTCGGTAAGTATCACCCGAAGACGTTCTTCTGTCGTATCCGCATAGATCTCTGAGCTTGCAAAGCCTATCTTGCTGTCTGTACGGGTCACTTCCTTTTTTTCATCTCCCGAAATATCGGAAATGAGGATAAGTATTATCATCAGTGCGCCTGCTGCCATGGCAGCTTTAAGAAACATCGGCTTTTTTACAAGCTCCGACAGCTTATCAAGCATTTCCTTCATCTTTGAACTCCTTCACCGTTACCTTCGCTTCGCCCTCAGTAGCCTCGGTTATACACTCTATCACCTGAGAGCTTACATTCATATCCTTTATGGTAATTATTACCTCATTAATAGATATGCTTGAGCTGTCCGAAATATTTATACTTGTCTGAATTTCTTCGGGATAAATATTTTTTTCATTAAGCTTAGCTTCCAGTGAAGCGCTTATATTGCTTTCCACCGAGCGGATAAAGTAGTCATAGGCATTGTCATTCAGAGAGGAATAGTAGTCAGAGCTTGCATAAACGGTCTCCCCTATTTCGGGAAGTGTGATCCTTCCCGCTGCAAAAGGCTTTGCAATGCTTAAAATAAATATCAGGGAAAAAATGATCTTCACCTGTTTGGAAAATTTCTCCGAGGGGTACAGTGAATTGAATATAGTTATGACTATCCCAAGGAAACAGGCAGTCATGGCGATAAGTCTGAACGTCTGCATAGATCACACTTCCTTCTTTTTAAGCTCTATGAAATGTTAAGTCCTACAAGCATAAGGATAGCTGTAGAAATTATCAGCATAACCGAGAAGCAGACAAGTATGCTGAAAACTGTGGACAGTATCCAGTTTGTGTTTTTTATCAGTATCTTTACCTGTGACACTCCGAACAGCTCGGAAACAACGTCCGCTGCTGTAAATATCAGCTTCATTGCAGCGATCTCCAGAAGCGGAGGCAGTATCATAATAAATATTGCCGCGATACCGAAAAAACCGACGCCGCCTCTGAGCAGTCCAAGACTGTTCTTTACCGTCGTATATGTATCTGCAATGGCTCCTCCAACAACCGGGATGCAGTTTGAGACCATGAATTTTGCAGCCTTTACTCCCAGAGTGTCAGCAGAGGCTCCTACAATGCTCTGCAGGGACAGCAGACCAAGAAAGATCGTCATAATAAATCCAAGCACAAAGGTCACCACGCTTTTTATAGCCGCTGTGATGCCGGAAAGCTTGAAATCAGGATTTATTGCTTCAACTATACCCATTGCCATGCAGACCGACAGTGCAGGGATAATAACCTCTCCCGAAAGCTGCACAGCGGTCTCCGCCACAAGCAGGACAAGCATATTATAAGCCACCGCCGAAGTGACGCTTCCCGAAGACGCCGTTATCCCTGCAAAAACGGGGACGTATCCTATCATAAAATTCCCGCCTGAGATAAGCGATTCCGAAGCCACCATCAGACTTTCCGAGACTGACGCAGATATTATACCCACCGATATCATAACGCATATAACTCCGAATATCTTTGACAGGGACTTGTCCGATATACTGTCCTCCATGCCCTCGATAATTGAAGCAATAAGGATAACCGCAAGCAGTGAAGCCAGGACCTTCAAAGGCTTTACCACAGCACTCCTGAACTGATCCCAGATATATCTGAATACTTCCTTTGGAGTAATGGCAGTCATTGCTTCCGTATTGTCAGGAGTGATGTTTTTTCCCTCAATTACATCGCGAACCTCCGGGGTCAGCTTGTCCTCCAGTCCGTCAGTGTCGATATCAAGCTCCGCTGCTATGTTACTGTCCTGAGCGTGAACGGTCACTGCAGACACAGAAAAAATCAGTATTATAATAAAAAATATAAGAAAAAATTTTTTCATTCCCATCATCCTTAAACTAAATAAGGTTTTCAACAATATTTGTTAGAGATTCAAACAGCGGCAGAGCTATTATCAGCAGCGAGACCTTTCCCGCAAGCTCTGTCTGGGTAGCAAGAGCGTTTTCTCCGCTGTCCTTGCATATATCGCAGGCAAACTGGGTTATGTAGCATATCCCAAGAGCCTTGAAAAGTATGGTCAGATATTCAGGCTCAGAGCCTGCTCTGCTATATATATTTCTTATGGATTCCGCAATGGGCGAAACAAACAGTATAGTCATTGACATGACTACCGCTGCCGCCGCTATTTTTATGTACAGAGCATATTCCTTACCCGTGCTCTCAAAGAACTTGCACATTATGGAGGCAACTATGCAGATACCTGCTATTGAAACGATTTTCACATTTACCACCCTGTTTTAAAATCCGAATACCGTTTTTACAGTCTCAAAAAGTGCGGCGATCTCATTGACTATCATTGCAAGGACGATTATCAGTCCCGCTATAGTCATTACCATAGCATAATCATCTCTGTCAGCTTTTTTAAGCAGCATACTAAGCACCGCTACTATTATTCCTACTCCGGCTATTTTAAATATCAGATCCAGCTCCACGATTTGACCTCCTATGCCCTGACGCAGCCATACGCTATACAAGCATTATTGATATAAACGCTCCCGAGAGCACTCCGAGAGAGCGGTAAAGCTTAGCCTTTCCGGCGTAGTCCGCCTCTGCAGAGGATATTGCAGAACCAAGTTCGGACTGCCAGATGTTTATTGTACTTATCTGTCCGTCAAGATCGCTGGCACCCAGTCTTCTTCCTATGTCAGCAAGAAGCTCCATGTCGCTTTTTTTAGCTCCTCCGGGGATATTTTCAGACACTGCCTCACACCAGCTTTCCCGGAACGGTCTGTTTCTGTCAGACAGTACCTTTTTAAGAAAATCAAAATCGGAAAAACGCTCGTCCGCAGCAAGAGCCTCCGTTATCTCATAGACAGTAGCCGATCTGCAGCGAAGGAGGATCGATATCTCCTCAAGCATATAGTTCATTTTTTTAAGCATCACTACCCTGTTTTTAAGGGAGGCTGAAAAATAGCTTCCCGCAAACGAGGTCACTGAAATTATTACAGCTATACCAATGATCTTAAGCATTTTATACCTCCGGGATCTTGACTATTTGTCCGGGACTGCCGCAGCCGGACAGCAGGACGATCTTATCAAATATATCGGTGTCTATGCCCTTCCGTTTCAGCTCGTCCACACTTGCAGCATGGACAGACGCAGCAACGCATACTCCGCTGTTTGAGGCGGAACGTATGGCGGAAAAGTCCTCCTCCGAGCCTATCTCGTCGCATATTATTATCTGTGGGGACATTACCCTGAGAGCGGTAATTATCCCTCTTGGTTTGTCGTAACCGTCAAAAACGTCTGTGTTTATGCCGATATTATTCTGGGGGATACCATTCAGAACGGCGGCAAGCTCTCCCCGTTCGTCAATTACGGCTGCCCTGAACTGTTTTCCGAGTATCCTTGCCATATCACGAAGGATAGTGGTTTTCCCGCTTGACGGGGCTCCCGCTATAAGGACGTTATGCAAGCCGTCACTGAATATCCGGTTACAGATATCTCCTGCGCAGCCTGTCACTTCACGGGCGATACGGAAGTTAAGGGAGCTGATATTTTTCACATTTTCTATGGTGTCTCCGCGGATTACAGATGTCCCGCATATTCCTACACGATGTCCTCCTCTGATGGTAATGAAACCGCCTACTATCTCGTTCTGGAAGCTGTGGACGGAATACTGACACACCGATTCAAAGCATCTGCGCAGATCCTGCTCGGACACAATCACAGCAGTATCTGGGTCATATGTAAGCTGTCCGCCGTTTGTGATATAGCGTATGGTGTTTTTCATAGTCGCAGCAGCGGGACGGTTCACACGGAGCCTTATCTCCTGAATGTCCTCGAAAAACGCATCGGAGATCTTACGCACCGATTCTCCTACTGCACCGCAGAAATACCCTGTTATGTCCTCTTTTTTCACGTCCCGACACCTCTTTTTACTTTTGTATATTCAATCATATGCGGTGTACAGAGTGGATAGAACAAAATAAAAAAATAGCCGTCCACAACGAGTGATCAGCTATTTTCACGTATATACAATTATTTTACCCCTATCCTCATACGATAACAAAAGCGAACTGTATCCATTCCATTATCAAAAATCTTATATATTGTCTTTTGGAAAGTCAGATAATCATTTTCAATAAGCTCGGGAGCAAGTTTCAGAATAGTTTGTAAACTTCCCTGACTTTGTGCCAACGCCAAAAAGCGTTCAACGCTGCAATCTTCACGGTTATCAAACACGATCTCCCTACAATATCTGAAATATCCACTCTCAATCATATTTTTCAAATGTTTATTTTTATCCCATCGATGAAATGTTTTACATATTTCCTTATGCTCTTCCTCAATAACTCTGACCTTATTAAATAAGTTCATATATGCAATTTCTGCATCAACACTGCATACGGGCGGCCAATCACAATCAATAACAGCAAAAATGCCATCTTTTTTCAATATTCTGTTGACTTCCGCAAGTGTATCATCAGGATTCATCCAATGAAATGCTTGTGAGCAGAATACAACATCCGCACTGTTATCAGGCAAACCTGTATTATCGGAATATGCCTTGATAAATGATGTAGTGATATTTGACTTTGTTTTTGCAATGCTTAACATATCATCACTTGGATCAATGCCAATAATTTTTTCGCACTTGTTTTCCCAAACCATTGTGGAAAGTCCCGTTCCACAGCCCAAATCCACAACTGTTTGAGGTATTCTTCCAAGATACGCAGTTACTATATCAACAGAATGAACGGGAACTGTGGGGCGGCTATTTTCATATATGTCTGCAAAACCAATAAATCTGTCGGCATTGATTTCAGCAGATGTATCATCTGTATTGTGAGCTGTTTCAAGTATATGATTAAGTGAAATTCCAAACATTTTGGAAATTTGTTTCAGCGTTTCAAGATTTGGTGTTGTATCTCCATTCTCCCAGCGTGAAACTGCTTGTCTTGTAACAAAAAGAGCTTGTGCCATTTCATCCTGTGTCATATTGACATTATGACGAATTTCCTTTATCATTTCACTTATTTTCACATCATCACCCCCATATGCTCATTATACTCAATAAACGGGTGCGAGTCAAGCAACAGCTTGTTGCATAGCTTATGTAAAAAGATAACCATCCAAACTCATGAAAATTCGGATGGTTTTAATATTCAGCCTTGTTTCTTTTTTATCGGCATCATCAGGTCAAGCTGACTGTCAACACCGTTTTCAGGCCATCCCATATGAGAAGAATATACCCAGTTAAGATGCTCTTCAAGGCAGCCACCCATGATCTCAAAGCCAAGCTCGCTGTAATTTGTCTCGTATATGTCGCTTTCATTTACCCATTTTTCAAGCTCTCCCCAACGCCAGAAATCCCCAAATGATATGGTCATAACAGCGTACAGACCGCCCTTAAAATGCTTTTTTATAAGCGGTGCAGGGACTTCCATGTCATCGGGGATTGTCACCCAGACCTCATATCCGTGCTCGTCATTCGGAAGTATCCCGGGATTCGGGTGATTGAAACCGAAGTACCTTGAATCCGGCTTGATCTCATAGAGCTTCTTTTCCCGGATAAACTTATCCACTGCATCACCTACAGTTTCTTCCGGTTCCTTTCCTATAACATGATTGGATGCCACAGTAAAAGGCGGAAGCATTATTACTCTTACATTGTCCTGCTTTGCAAGGGTCTCATTTGCTTTGTTCAGATCGCTCATAGAATTTTCCTCCTTCAGTTTATACTTTGAAAGGCGAAGGGTGTCGGAAAGTTCAATAAGCTCCTTGTCTTCAAGCAGGTCAAAATGAGCTTTCAGATAAATGCATTTTTCAAGTCTTTCAGCGAATCCGCTTATAATTCCTCGGATAGTGTCAAGAGCGGATATCTCTCCGCCAAGGTCGGAAATACTTTTTCTGAGGATCTCAAGCGTCGCCAGATACTCACTGTCCTCCAGTATGACTGCTATCTCTTTAAGAGAAATGCGGAGCTTCCTGAGTATGATTATCTGCTGAAGGCGCCGTACAGCATTTTCGTCATACATACGGTAAGCGTAGTCCTCCTTATAGGTGGGGACGATAAGTCCTATCTTTTCATAGTGTCTGAGCATCCTGGGAGTGACGTCATACATTCTTGAAACCTGGCTTATTGTTAGATTTTCCATCTGCACAACTCCTTTCAAGATAAAGTATAAAGCAGGACATCGTGTCAAAGTCAAGGGGGTAAAATTATTTTTTCAAAGAATCGCTGAATTCTTTCAGTTCTTTTTTCTTTTCCTTTGAAAGATTGTTGAATTCTGTATTTGTGACAGCGCCCTCTAACGTATACAGATGTACCAGACAAACCTGGGGATATGCCTCTTTAAGCTTCACAAATGCCTGCTTGGAGCCTATTTCAATAAGATCCTCGGCACAGTCTATCCCGACAGAGTTCAGTTTTTTCTCCATCTCTTTTCCAATATTCATCATGGATGTTAAATGAGCCATATTACTCTCCTGATTTATATTTTTATAGACTGCATTTCTTGGGGTCAAAGGAATTTTTTAAAGCTCCCCACTCTCCAAGACTTGTGCCGCCCCATGAAAAATAAGTGCCGCAGGTGGTATGAACAGGAGCGATAGATTTTATCCGCTCCTCTATGCTCTTCTTGTCTTCATTCTGCTCCCCATCAGTGCTTATCCTGTCCCCAGCACCTTTTACGCTGTCTGTGAGACCTTCGTCCATGAGTACGTTCCTTATTTTGCAAAGGAACACCTCTCCGTCCTCCATAGGTATTGATCTGTCGACTTCAAGCTCATACACCACCGGACTGGACGACAGCACAGGAACGTCAAGCACTGAGCCTTTTTTCACTCGCAGCGGAAAGTCCATTTTGCTCTTGTCATGCCCATCCTTGTTTCCCAGATGATCTGCCAGAGGAAGCATTTCCTCCGTTACAAGATTTGCCGAAAAAATTTTATTTTTGCGTATTCTGTCCTTTGTCAGCTTTTCGCCGCCTATGCACATCATAACGCCAAGCTCCTTGTCCCAGTAGTAGCTGAACCAGCAGAACAGTCCGAAGTCCGGGGACTTGTCCTCGCCGTAAGTACCGTATAAAAACAGTGTCTGGGGACAAAAATCGTTTGTTATCGGAACAGATACCTTACCCATATTAAATCTTCTCCTTTACATTTTCTAAAACTCTTTGGAGGTACCGCTCAAACTCCATGATCTCCGTTTCGTTAAAATCCTTATAGTAGACCTCATTCATTTCCTGCGATACCTGATCGTATTTTCCCTGCAGACCGGCTGCCTTATCGGTCAGAGCGATAAGATTTTTCCGTCTGTCATCGGGATCGGGAAGCCTTTTTATCAGTTCTGCTTCCTCCATTCTGTCAAGCATACTTGTAAGCGTGGTGTTTGCAAGTCCCACAAGCTTTGAAAGCTCAATAATAGAAATATTGTCCCTCTGCCACAGCACATAGAGAATCTTTCCCTGAGCGCCGTTAAATTCGCTTATATTTTCCCTTGCAAGTATTTTTTCAAATACCCGCCCTCCTATAAGCTTTATCTGTGAAATTAAAAAGCCTGCTTGTGTATCCATAGTTACCTCCCATATAAGATTATACTATATAGTATTATTTTTGTCAAGTACCTTTCAGGAAAAATTTTAAAGAAATACCGCACAAAGAACTTTGTGCGGTGTAAATCAATTCCATTCCTTGCAGACATCGACCCAATCTGTAAATGAGGAATATTTTTCGAGCTCCTCTATTGTCAGTTCGATGGCGCTGCTGCTGCTTCCGCAGGCGGGAAATACCGTCTGAAATCTCTTCAAGGACTCATCAAGATACACTGTAACGTCCGAATTGACCGCAAATGGACAAACTCCGCCAACTCCGTGACCTATCCTTTCTTCAACTTCATCGGGAGTAAGCATTTTTGCCTTTGTCCCGAACCTTGCTTTGTATTTGGGATTATCTATCTTTGCGTCTCCTGCTGCGACGATAAGTACAGGCTTTTCAGACACCATAAATGAAAGCGTTTTCGCTATCCTGCAGGGCTCGCAATTCAGTGCCTCGGCAGCAAGCTGTACCGTCGCGCTTGACACGTCAAACTCCTGTATACGGTCTTCTATACCATAATTTTTGAAATACTCTCTGACCTTTTCAATTGCCATTTTAATTTCCTCTTTCTGAAACTGTATATCATTTTAATCCACCCAGATAGTCTCTGCTTCGTGGCGTTTGGGTCTGCCCATAAGATTGTTAAGCGCCATTTTGGGGTTGAGTCCGTTGAAAAGGACGTTATAGCACTGTTCGGTAATGGGCATATCCACTCCCATTTTCTGAGCCAGAGCATATGTCGCCTTTGTACAGAGATACCCCTCTACCGTACCAACCTGGTCAATGGCTTCCTCAGGAGATATCCCCTGACCTATAAGCATCCCCGCTCTGCGGTTGCGGCTGTGCATACTTGTGCAGGTAACGATAAGATCTCCTATTCCTGTAAGACCTGCGAAGGTCTCCGTTTTGCCGCCGAGAGCAACTCCCAGACGGGCGATCTCGGTGATCCCTCTTGTCATAAGAGCAGCCTTTGTATTGTCTCCGAAGCCCATGCCGTCACATATTCCTGCACACAGGGCTATTACATTTTTAAGGGAGCCTCCCAGCTCGCAGCCCACCATGTCATCGTTGATGTAGATGCGGAATGTACTGTTGGACATTACCTCCTGGATATAGTAGGCATCCTTTTTATTTTTTGAGGCAGCAACTACCGTTGTAGGCATACCAAGAGCAACCTCCTCTGCATGAGAGGGTCCGCTGAGGACAACTACCGGATTGTTTGGTATCTCTTCTTCAAGAACCTCGCTCATTCTTTTAAGAGTGCTTTGCTCCAGACCCTTTCCCGTATTTACAACGACAGTTTCGGGTGAAAAATAGGGAGCTGCTTTTTGTGCAACCTCTCTTACCTTTCTTGTTGGTATGCCGAAAAGTACGATCTCCGCGCCGCCTACACAGCTTATATCATCGGTGAGAGCAATTTCACTGCTTACCTTCACGCCTGGAAGCTTCTGCTTGCTTTCGCCGTCACGTTCAATGTCCTCGATCTCCTGATGAAAAGCCGTCCAGACTGTGACCTCATGTCCGAAGTTATTGAGCATGACCGCAAGTCCCAGACCAAACCCGCCCATTCCGAGAATCGTAAACTTAGCCATTATTGTTGTCCTCCTCTTTTACCGGTTTCTTTTTAATGAATTTGTTTTCCGTGCCCTCAATAAGACGCTTGATATTAGTCCTGTGCATATAGATAAGCATTATGCTGGTAACAGCTACAAGGGCTGTGTGAACTATGCAGAGCTGCAGATCAAGCTTCTCAACATAAAAATGCAGCAGGAAGGTCAGTATCGGATAAAATACTGCCGAGGATATAGACGCAACGGACACATACTTTGAGATAAGCAGGACAACAGCAAAGAACGGGATAATTATCACAAATGTCCTCCAGTCAATGACTATCAGTATGGAGCAGGAAACAAGTATGCCCTTTCCGCCCCGGAATCCGTAGTAGATGGGAAATATATGTCCGAGAATAGCAAATATTCCGGATATGTATCCCACCGTCTGGCTGTCAAATTCCCCTTTTCCGACTATGAGACTGAAAACCAGTATACTCAGCAGAACGGACACTATACCCTTTCCAAGGTCGCCTATAAGAGTGAGCAGTGCAGGAAACTTTCCATAGCAGCGCAGAGTGTTTGTAAGACCTGCATTCTTGCTGCCATGCTCCCTTATATCCTCATGCTTTAAAAGGCGCACCACGATTATTGAGGAGTTGCAGCTCCCCAGCAGATACGAAATAACAGCGGAAATAACCCCTGCAATGATAAGATTTGTCATACCGACAACACCATCCTATTTATCATCATTTTTTCCCCGCTCACGGATAACAAAGCGCACCGGAGTCCCTTCAAGCCCGAAGGTATGGCGTATCTGATTTTCCAGATACCTCTGATAGGAAAAATGGAACAGATCAGCCCGGTTTACAAAGGTCACAAAGGTAGGCGGCTTTGTAGACGGCTGTGTCATATAGTATATCTTGAGACGTCTGCCCTTGTCGGAGGGCGGCTGGACTCTCGTTGTAGCATACGCCAGAACGTCGTTGAGCATACCTGTAGAGACTCTCATGCTGTTCTGCCTGAAGACCTCATTTATCATGTCAAAAAGCTTTTCCACACGCTGTCCCGTCTTTGCTGAAATAAATATGAACGGAACATAGGACATAAAGCTGAAATCGTTTTTTAACTTAGTCCGAAATTCCTCCATTGTACCTGTGGACTTCTCAATAGCGTCCCATTTGTTTACCGCTACTATACACGCTTTTCCCTGTTCGTGAGCGTATCCTGCAACCTTGGAATCCTGCTCTGTAAAGCCTACGGAAGCGTCGATCATGATAACGCACACATCGGAGCGGTCTACTGCCATATATGCACGCAGTACACTGTAGTGCTCGATCTTCTCCAGTACCTTTGACTTTTTGCGGATGCCCGCTGTGTCAATAAAAACGTATTTGCCATACTCGTTTTCCACTACCGTATCGGTAGCATCACGGGTAGTTCCCGCAATATCGGACACGATGACACGCTCCTCCCCTGCAATTCGGTTTATAAGGGAGGATTTTCCCACATTCGGCTTTCCAATGACTGCCACCTTGATGTATTCCTCGTCATACTCCTCATCCGTATCCGTGGGAAAATACTTGAAGATCTCGTCCAGCATATCTCCCGAGCCGTGACCGTGAGCAGCCGAGATCGCAATAGGGTCTCCCAGCGCAAGACTGTAAAACTCGTAAAATTCAGGGGGAGGGTCACCTATAGAGTCGCATTTATTTACGCAGAGAACGATAGGCTTTCCGCTTTTTCGAAGCATTTCAGCCACTTCCCCGTCTCCTGCAGTAACTCCCATGCGGATATCGGTGAGAAAAACGATAACGTCCGCCCTTTGTATCGCAAGCTCCGCTTGACGTCTCATCTGGGACAGGATAACATCCTCGCTGTCCGGCTCGATGCCTCCGGTGTCCACTACCATGAATTTTCTGTTTCTCCATTCACATTCGGAATATATCCTGTCACGGGTAACTCCCGGGGTATCCTCAACAATTGAAAGACGCTTGCCCACAAGCTTATTGAAAAGCGTGGATTTTCCTACGTTTGGTCTGCCGACCACTGCAACTATCGGTAAAGCCATATTACACCATCCCTTTCAATTTCCCGTAATAGCGTCAAAAAGCTCAAAGCCGTCATTTCCGATGATACGTATTTTTACATCAAGCTCCTTTTCCAGTTCAGACACTGTATAGTCGTCAAGGAAAAGCTCACTGTCTCTCATAAGCATATTTTCAGACAAGATCAGGGTGTCTCCAAGGGGCTTGCCCTTTAGCTGAGCCGCTAAGTCCTGTCCCGTAATAAGACCTGTTACGGTGATAGTCTCGCCGAAAAAGTCGTTTTTGATCTTATATACCCTGCAGTCTATATTATGCCATCTTTCTGCTGCTTTTTTGACAAGACCGCAGATATGGTCATAGTCCAGCGCTCCTGTTGCTATAGATGTACTGCAGGACTTTATATCCACGTCTTCTGCCATATCAAATGCGCTGTCAAACTCGTCTATAAGAGACCGCAGCATACCTACACCGTTTTCATACTGGGGATAGTCCTCGTAATATTCACCCTCAGGAAGCTCCCGCATCGCTGTGATATAGAATTCGTCCGAGGGAAACACCAGTCTTGTACCATAATCTTCCAGAAATTTTTTCTGGAATCCCTCTATCATATCAATTGTTTTTGCCGCCCTGTCCTTGTTAAATGTGGTAAGAGGATAAAGTCCATCACGGAATTTCGTCAGACCAACAGGAACGACAGCTATGCTCTGTATGCTTGGCATCAGGTTTCCAAGATCGGTAAGAGTACGTCTCAGCTCCTCACCATCGTTTATTCCGGGACAGAGTACGATCTGACAGTTTATCTGTATCCCTGCTTTCGCAAGCTGCCTGAGATAGTCCAGCTTCTCCCCTGCAAAGCGGTTGTTCATCATCATGCACCGAAGCTCCGGGTTAGTTGTATGCACAGAAATGTTGATACTGAGCTTCATCTGAATGATACGGTCGATGTCCTTCTGTTCAAGATTGGTGAGGGTTATATAATTTCCCTGCAGAAAGGAAAGTCTCGCGTCATCATCCTTGAAATAAATGGTCTCCCTCATGCCGGGAGGATTCTGGTCGATAAAGCAGAAGATACATTTATTGCGGCAGCTTTGCTTGCTGTCCATAAGGAAGGTATCAAATTCCAGACCAAGATCGTCGTACTCGCTTTTTTTGATGGTGACTCTTCGGGACTCTCCCCCGCGCTCTATAATAAGCTCTGTAGAGGTCTCCGCAGAGTAGTACATATAATCCAGCACATCTGAGATATCATTCCCGTTTACCGAGACCAGCATATCTCCCTCTTTAATATCCTTCCCCCATGCAGGAGAATTTTTCGCCACTGCCTTTATTTTGACTGACATATCTATGACCATGCCCCTTTAAACGGACATTATTCTCCTTCCATAAAGTATGAAAACAATATATCAAGCATATATTTAAAAAAGCCGGGGGAAGGATATATCCTCCTCCGGCTCCTTGAAGCAAGATCAGACTTCTTTCTTAATAACTTCAACGCCCTTGTAGTATCCGCAGTTCTTGCAAACCTTGTGAGGAGCAGTCAGAGCTCCGCAGTGTGTGCATCTTGAAAATGCGGGAGCATCCAGCTTCCAGACAGCGGAACGTCTCTTATCACGTCTTGCTTTTGATACTTTTCTCTTTGGTACTGCCATTACCGGCACCTCCTTATCCTGCTAACCTTTACAGTTACATTCATTATTATTCAAATCCGTTCCGCACATCGGACACAAACCAAGACAGTCCTCTTTGCAAAGCGTCTTTGTGGGAAGCTGTAACAGACAGTCCGTTATCACAAGCTCGTCCATATCCAGCTTATCGTGTTCTGTAATGATATATTCATCGCCGTCATCGCTGTTACTTAACTCACGGACGAGAATATGCTCAAAATCAAAGCTGTAATCACGGTCGAATTCAGTCAGACACCTGTCGCAGCAGGCATTCAGGGTAAACTCTGCGGTATAATCCATCATAACGATCCCCGCACGGTTTACAGCAGCTCCCTTGACAGTAAAAGGAACGGAAAAGCTATATCCTTTGACCTCACTCAGTCTTTTTTCATCAACCGAATGGTCAATTTCCAGCTTTTCGCCTACATTATCATAAAGCCGCCTCAAGTCAATAACCATAGCGCACCCCAAACATAACAAAGATAATTATAACACACCGTTTCCAATATGTCAATACCTTTATTTGAAATTATTTTACAGAATACTTGGAAACACTTTCCGGCAGATCCTCCAGATTTGCCGATACGGTAAATACTACCTCAACTTCATCTGCAGTAAGCTTGTCGATCTTGTTGAGCATTGCTCCCAGAGCTTCAAAATCAGCTCCGCCTACCTTAAGGATAGAATCAATGAAGATCTCCTTTATATCGTAGTTTCCTGCAACCAGACCTGCAACCAGACCGTAGAAAGCCTCAAATGAATAAATATTGTTAGCGTCTGTATCAACGATTCTTACAGATGTGGGGATGTCATATCTGAGCTTTTCGCTCTTGTCTATACATACAACATAACCATGAGTTTCTTTAGCAGCCTTGTTGATCATATCGATCAGGATCTTGGTTTTTCCCGAGCCTTTAGTTCCTGTAATAATTTTTACCATAAAAACACTCCGTTCCGCCGTTTCCGGCTTTTAATATTATTCCCCGAACACGGGTCATAAAAACAAAGTCAATACTGCACAAAACCGTGCATTATACTAAAATGTACTTGTCTTAACCCAGCTTTGCTTCAAGCTCTGCTTTGCGGTCTTCATATCCGGGCTTGCCAAGAAGAGCAAACATATTCTTCTTGTAGCTCTCAACGCCGGGCTGGTCAAAGGGATTTACACCAAGCATATAACCGCTTACAGCGCAGGCCTTTTCAAAGAAGTATACCATGTATCCGAAGCTCTTTTCAGAGGTGTCCTCCAGCTCCAGAACGATGTTGGGAACTCCGCCCTCGGTGTGAGCAAGCACCGTTCCCTCGAAAGCCTTCCTGTTTACAACGGACATATTCTGATTTGTCAGGAAGTTAAGTCCGTCCAGATTTTCTGCCTCGTCTTCAAGGAAGAAATCCTTCTTTGGCTTCTTTATGTCAACAACAGTCTCGAACATTATCCTTGAGCCCTCCTGGATGAACTGACCCAGAGAATGAAGGTCTGTGGAGAACGTTACCGATGCAGGAAAAATTCCCCTATGATCCTTGCCCTCGCTCTCGCCGAAGAGCTGCTTCCACCACTCAGCCATCATAGTAAAGCTTGGGTCATAGGAAACAAGCATTTCCACCGATTTGCCGCGGGAGTACATAAGATTTCTCAATGCTGCATATTTATAGCAGTCGTTGTTGTCAAAATCAGCGGTAAGCTCCTGACGGGCTTGTCTTGCGCCAGCCATAACAGCGTCTATATCACAGCCTGCCACAGCTATGGGCAGAAGTCCTACTGCTGTAAGTACAGAATATCTTCCTCCAACATCATCGGGGATAACGAAGGTCTCGTATCCTTCTGTGTCAGCCAGCTGCTTAAGAGTACCCTTAGCCTTGTCCGTAGTGCAGAAGATCCTTTCCTTTGCACCCTCCTTGCCGTACTTCTTTTCGATCATTTCACGGAATACCCTGAATGCAAGCGCAGGCTCTGTAGTAGTGCCCGACTTGGATATAACGTTTACCGAAAAGTCCCGTCCTTCACAAAGGGAGATGACCTCATTGAGGTATGTAGGACTGATATTGTTTCCCGCATAATAAATTTCGGGAGTATCCTTTTTGAGATTGTTATAGAACGGCGATCTCAGAAGGTCTATTGCAGCCCTTGCGCCGAGATAGGAGCCTCCTATTCCGATAACGATAAGAACATCCGAGTGGCTCTGTATCTTTTTAGCGGCAGCCTTGATACGTTCAAATTCGTCCTTGTCATAATTAGCGGGAAGATCTATCCAGCCAAGAAAATCATTGCCTGCTCCGGTCTTGTCCGCAAGAGTTTTAGCGGCAGTCTCTACAGCAGCTTTGATATTTTCCATTTCGTGAGGCGCGATAAAGTCCTGTAAATATTTGGTGTTCAGTGAAATTGACATTACACAATCTCCTCCAAAAAATATTCCTAAACTAATATTACTATAAATCGGAGAGATTTGCAACAATTTTTATGAATATGGTACAGTACAACCGCGACTTTTGGATATTCTCACTAAAATGTTAAAAGTTTTTTGAGTATTATGCCTATTGCATTTTTCATATCCATACTTTCCGCAGACTCGGCAGCAACTATGTCCACAGCAAACATCATTTTGTCATTCCGCATAAAATGGACCTCCCCTACTTTTTCCCCCTTTTCAAGTGGAGCATACACATATTCAGGCATTATTACCGCTGCCGAAACCGACCCCGCCGCACCGTTCGGAAGCACCACGCTCCTTACCTTTCCGCACTCCACCGCCGCCTGACGCACCATTCCCCCTTTGACAGGAACATATAAAGGGATATCCTTCGGAAGCTCGGGTACAAACACTGTATACCCTGAAAACCCTGTCCCCATCAGCCTTGTTGCCTCTGTAAAGCTATCACCCTTGTCGGCACATCCGAGAACAACAGAGATATACATTATCCCGTCACGCTCCGCTCCTGCCGCAATGCAGTAGCCTGAGTTTTCCGTATACCCTGCCTTGAAGCCTGCTATACCCTTGTAGCTTTTCACTATCTCGTTGGCATTTACAAGCTCTGTTTCCCCGCCCCGGACAAAGTCCCGCCAACAGGTAAGGTATTCTCTCAGAAATTCATGCTTTGCGAGTTCTGCGCAGAGCTTTGCGATGTCCGCCGCTGTAGATATCTGTTTGTCGTCGTCGTAATATCCGTTACAGTTGGTAAAGACGGTATCTTTCATACCAAGCTCCGCTGCTCTGGTGTTCATAAGCTGTACGAACTTTTCCTCCGACCCTGCGATCTTCTCTGCCAGAACAACGGAGGCATCATTGGCGTTTCCTATAATGACTCCCTTCAAAAGCTCGTCTACAGTGATCTCCTCTCCCGGCATGAGCCATATCTGAGCTCCCTGCATACTGTTTGCGTAGGAGGATGTCTTTAATTTATCGTCCACAGACAGCTTTCCTGCTTCAATGTGTTCCGCTGCAAGGAGAGTCGTCATAAGCTTTGCCATGGTTCCCACAGGTACGGGGGTATCCTCGTTCAGACCGTATATCACCGTCCCTGCCGAGGCTTCTATAAGAACTTCGCAGAGCAGGGGCTCTTTCTTTTCGGCTGAAGCCGCACTGCACGGAAGGGTCAATATTGTAATTATTGCCAGAATGACGCATAAAATCCGTTTTGAGGTAAAGATCTTCATAAATAATTCCTCCTATAGTATTTTATGCGGACAAAGTTGATTTTAGACAGGCTCTGTAAAAAAATCAGAACCACCATTTTACAGGTGGTTCTGATAATAATATTATTTCTTAGTTGTTACCGAAACTGCCTTGGAAGCAGTCTGAGCAGCGTATTTGCCGTCCTTCTTCACAAGAGCCGCAACCTTGAACTTATATTTTGTACCCTTTTTAAGACCGCTTATCGTGCATTTTGCATTTGCAACATTCTTATATGACTCATATTTACCGGTCTTTTCATTGTACATATATACCTTGTAAGCGTCAGCGCCTTCAACTGCACCCCAGCTAAGAGTGATCTTTGTCTGGCTCTTGGAAGCCTTAAAGCCTGTAGGAGCGGCAAGCTTGCTGCCTGAAGATGAACTGCTGCTTGCATATGTATATTTTATCTTGTTTTCTTTTGCCCATTTTTCAGCGGGAGACCCCTTTGTTACAGTAAGTGTAAGAGCTTTAGGTGTAATTTTTTCAACACCCATCAAAACATCACCAATCATTGCAGTTCCTGAACCTGAACCCTTAGCATAGCACATATATACATATCCGGAAGTTTTTCCGTCTGCTACTCCGGTAACAAACTTATAATCATCAAGATCTGGATAAGCCATCAATATTGCATCTTTGTCAGATATACCGTTAACAACCATGCGGTACATTCCGAAATGGTACGAATTATATTCGCCTTCTTCATTTATCTTGGTCTTTTCAGGAATTGTCAGATTTGTCAGACTAACGCAATTAATAAATGCACCGGGATAAATTTCAGTACACTTGCTTGGAATATTTACTGATGTCAGTGAATAGCAGTCAGAAAATGCATCTCCTCCTATCACAAATTCATTCTCATTGCCGGAAATTTTTACAGTTTTAAGAGAGGTACAATATGAAAAAGCACTAGGATAAATTCCAGTAAGTATGCTTCCATTAATAGTAACACTCTCAAGGCTGGGACACATATAAAATGCCCCGGAAAAAATAGCTGCATTGCCCTCAAATACAACTTTTTTTAAATTTCCACAACAGGTAAAAGCATCATTTTCTACATTTTCACAACTCGCAGGAAACGTAACACTTGTAATTTTGCTGTTTCCTTTAAAGGCAGATTCCCAGATACTGTTGATTCCATCAGGAATCCGGATATCTCCACCCTTACCATCATATGACAAAACACTTTTATTTCCTTTGGTATCTGTTGTAATTGTAAAATCACCTTCGGTGGAAAGAGAGTAAGATTCTTTTTCAAGAGCGGAAGCAGTAATAGAAATTCCTTCAATGTCAATGTTTTCCAATGGAAGAACTGCAAGCCCTCCTGCAGCAATGATGACTGCTGCTACTATTGCGGAAATTTTCTTTAATTTCATTTTAACTTCTCCTTTTCCGGGCGACGGCAAAGCTGTTAAAAAGCCATGGCGAATAACTTTATCTTCAAAAGCTTTGTAATTATCTGCCCTTTATATTTTTTTACAGTTTTAAATAAACTGATATATATATTATATATCATTAAATTCCATATGTCAAGCAAAATATATCTTTTTATTCTTCCAAATAATATATAAAAAAGGATATAATAATTGTGAAAATGTACAAGGAGAAGATGACGGTGAGAGATTTTGAAAATACCCCGGAGTGGAAAAAATATTTTGCTGAACGAATCGCAGGGCTCAGAATGTCAAAAAATGATAAATTGTCCTCCCGTAAGCTGTCTCAGGAGCTGAATCAATGTGAAAGCTATATCAATAAGATCGAAACAGGAAGAGCGCTTCCGTCAATGGAAATGTTCTTTAAGATATGTGAGTACTTTGATGTAACTCCGGCTGAGTTTTTCATGGATGATACTGATCCGCATCAAAAAAATGAGCTTAACGATCTCTATTCTGAAATGGACAGCGATTCCCGCACCCTTATTCTGCAGCTTGCAAGAAAGCTTGCTAAATCAGACTAAAAAGCAGGATATTATACAATTGTAAATTATATCCTGTTATGTATTGATCTTATTTTAGAATATTGGTTTAATTCCCTTGACATCATGTGCGTAATGAAATATAATGTATATATTGAAACAAAAATATATTCAGAGGTTGAGTTTATGTCCTGGAAAATGACAAATTTACAGCTTGGAAAAGGATCCGTTTTTCCCCTTTACGGGGATAGTGCGCCCTTTTTTAAGAAAGTTTGTCGAAAACATACCCGGCTGTAACATCAACCGCAGTGTTTTTACAAATCAAATAGGATGCGCATTATCTTCTTAACGGTTATTAAATTCAGTTAAGGAGATTTTTTATGTTTAAAATAAGAGAACAGCTATCAAAATTATATTTGTCCTCCGTACTGGGAAATTTGTCTCTGACGGGGGCATGGGTCGCAATTTTAGCAGCAAGAGGATACAGTCTGGTGGAGATCGGCATTGCAGAGACCGTATTTCATATAACAAGCCTCACATTCGAGATTCCGTCCGGAGTATTTGCTGATGTATTTGGCAGAAAGAAAATGCTGATCGTAAGCACTGTTATTCGGATGATCGGCAACATCGTAATGATCCTCTCAAATAGCCTTTTTATGGTGTGTCTGTCCATTGCATTTCATGCATTGAGCTACAATTTTTCATCCGGTACCGGGGACGCATTGGCTTATGACTCCCTGAAGCTTGCTGAAACAGAAGACAAATTTGAAAGATACGAATCCAATCAGCTTGTAATATACCGTCTTTGCAGCGGTATCTCGACTTTGTGTGCCGGTTTCGCCCTTTTCATCGGGTATAGGATAGCTTACAGTACCGATCTTATTACGGGAATAGTCCAGATCTTTGTTCTTTCCTCACTGCATGAGATCTATGCTGTTGATACGAAAAATGACAAAGAAAAAACAACGCTCGGAAAACTGACCGCTTGTTTCAGGGAAAGTATGATCTTCCTGAAGGGCATCAAAAAAGTTATGGGGTTAATGATGTGCAATTCATTGGTAGGCGCATTGGATATCCTTCTGTTGTTTTTCCTACAGGCAAAGCTTCCGGAAAAAGGTATCCCCTTATGGGGACTTGGCTTCGCTCTGCTGTTTATGGAAATGGGAGGCGTCGTTGGTTCAAGGCTGATACTGAAATTTCCCAAGCTCAGCTATAAATTGGTGTTTACGATAACAATGTCCCTTGTACTGACCGGATTTCTGGCGGAACACTCGACATGGTACATAATAATGGCTGTGGGAGGTTTTCTGTCTGCTGTCGGAGATGATGCTCTGCAGGTCCGCACCAACGCGATACTGCAGGATATGTTTCCCTCTGAACAGCGGGCAACGCTCACCTCTGTGGAGTCCTTTACATTTTCTGTCATTATGATAGTACTGTCTCCCCTTGCAGGATTCGTATTTATGTATTGGTAACTGTCCACTCAAGTAATAAAACAGCTCAGGGAAAATTCTCTGAGCTGTTTTTCTTCATTATTCAAGCGGAATTATATTTTCAGGAGCTGTATCATAATCAAAGCCTGTCTATTTTGAAACTATATCTGATACATCATTTTTAATCTTTGCGCTTCATTTGTATCAAACCCCAATTTTTCATAAAAGGGCATAATATCAGGCATAGCGCTTAATTCAACAAAAATATTCGTGCCGCTGACACCATTTTTCCTGATATATGACATAAGCTCATTTATGAGCGTTCTTCCGATACCTTTTTTCTGATATTCGGGTCTTACGACAACATCCTTGATATAATAATTCAGACCCATATCCCCTATCATTCTTGCCATAGCGACGACCTTGTCTCCGTCATAGGCAGACACTCTGAATATCGTATGCTGCAAGGCAAGCTCCGTCTGTTCAAGAGTAGGAGCACCGTCCCAGACCGTTTCCCACAGAAGTATAAATTCTTCAGCCGTAAGCTCATTGTATTTTACAGTAAGACCATCCATTGTATTTATCCCTCCGTATATATAATATCCTCATTATATCATACAGGTCGGGAAAAATCAATAGCTTCCACTGCCCACGGCAGTTGTTTTTCTCAGTATGGTTTATTTTATCTCAACAAATGTGATATGGACAAATCGCAGAATATATTGTATCATAATATCAGAAGCTTCTTAATAAAAAATGGAGTTGATATTATGATCTTGTTTGGTGAAAATTTAAAAAAGCTCAGAAAAGGAAATGATCTTACTCAGGAACAGCTTGCCGATATTCTGGGTGTATCTCCACAGGCGGTGAGCCGTTGGGAGATCGGTACAACATATCCTGATATTACAATGCTGCCCACCATCGCAAATTATTTTGACGTGACCCTCGATGATCTTATCGGCATGGATAAGATAAAAGAAGAAAGCAGCACCGAAAAAATTTTTGATGAATACAGGGTCAACTTTTCAAAGGGACGCGTGGATAAAAACATCGAACTGCTCAGAGAGGCTCTGAAACGGTACCCTAAAAATGAACAGCTCCTTTTTTGCTATGCAGCTTCACTTTCGAGCTGTATGGAAAAGGACGGTCGTAAGCTCACAGAAGATGAGATAAAGCAAAATACACTGGAAGCAATAAAAGTGGACGAACGTCTGCTTGAAAGCTGTACCGATCTGAGCTTAAGGATCAGTACCATTAAGGAGCTGAGCTTTCATTACAACAAAATCGGTGAGACAGAAAAGGCAATTGAGCTTGCAGAAAGTCTGCCGGGTATATGGCAGACCGGTACCACTATTCTTGATAATTTCTATACGGGGGAAAAACGAGTTCGTTTTTTACAGGATACCATACTGAATCTTGCCGACGCAATGTATCATGCAGTTATTCCGCTGTCCGACCTGAATTACGAAAACGATGAACTGACTACCGAAGAACGTATAGAAATGATCGGAAAGTGCATAAGAATCTTTGAGACAATCTTTGAAAATGGGGACTATTATTTTTACAGTGTGCGGATGTCCGATATGTACAGATACACAGCAGCAATGGATATGCTTATCGGCAGACATGAGGAGGCGCTGTCACATCTTGAAGCGGCAGCTAAGTATGCTGTAATGAACGATACTCTCCCCGAAAAAGGGACATATACTTCCCTGTTGATAAACGGTCTTGAATTTGATCTTGGCAATACTGCAAAAAACTTTACATTTACAAAATGTGATGAACTGCATGACAAGCTCCTGTGGGACAGATATGATGCAATACGCACCCATAAGCGGTTTACGGACATTCTTGAACAAATAAGCAGATACAGAACATCCGAAAGATAAACATAAAAACAGGATATGCCCTTATTGAAAGCATATCCTGTCATATTTTTAAACTTCCTCTCCGAAAACAGTCTTTACTCTGCTGAGATAAGTGCTGTAAATTATTGAAAAAACAATAGTAACTCCCATATAGACCCATTCCATTGTTTCGCCGCCGGTGTACCGAGAGAATTTTGAAAATGCGTCTGTCAGTCCGTGTGCAATAATACATGGAAAAAGGCTCCCGCTTCTGTAAAACGCCATAGTGAAGATAAATCCCCACGCGATAGCAAAGAAAACCTGAATAACAGTCTCAACATTAGCCTGTCCTGCAAAGAGGTTCACAATATGACCGATGCCAAAGGTCACAGATGAAATTATGACCGAAAGCTTTACGCCGTCCTTCGGAAGCAGCGCCTTGAACAGAAATCCCCGGAACAGCATTTCTTCTATGTAGCCGATAAGAAGCATTGACAGAACGGCAAATATCTGTGCAATTCCCGAATAAGCAATCCCGAAGCCTCCCCACAGGTTTCCAGTAGCCAATATAAACATAGGAATGAAGTACCAGTATTTTTCAGGCTCCTTTGCCCAACCGGTAAGACCGTACTCGGCTTCAAGATGATTTATTTTTACAAATGCGGTGATGCCTGCTGCGATTGCCGCCAATCCTACAAGCATCCATATGCTTTCATCTCCCAGCTCACCGCGGATCGGTATGCTTACAAAGCAATAAATAATTATCCAGAGAACTGCAAAAAGTATAGGTTTCTTTTCATAAAGCTTTTTCATATCGATTATTTCTCCTTTTATATATAACATTTGTTATATTACATTTATTATATAACGCAAAGCAAATAAAGTCAATAGCATTTCTGAATGTTTACAAAATATTCATATTCAGGATATCAAACAAAACAGGATATGCCTCAAAATTGCAGGCATATCCTGTTTTTATCTACTTTTTCAAATCATCTTCCAAAAATGAATATACATTACAGTCAAACAAGTCCCCTTTTACCTCAAACCTTTTCCGCAGCATCCCTTCATTCATAAAACCTGCTTTTTGCAATGTTCTGTTAGAACCGATATTATCCACATGGGCAAATGCTTCAATACGTTTAAGTCCCATAGTTTCTATCCCAAACCTGCATACTGCCTTTAATACCTTTGTGTTGAT
>JAFLUI010000036.1 GCA_022508825.1 Oscillospiraceae bacterium | reverse complement strand
TCATTTTGACGTTATTCCGGGTAAAATTCCACTGTTGTTCCGGACACATCACTTTGACCATCTGACCGCCTACAGAACCGGCCTCTCTTGATGTGAGGTCGCCGTTGTAGCCGTTCTTAAGGTTTACGCCTACTTCGCTTGCTGCTTCCATCTTGAAGCGCTCCATAATTTCTTTACCCTGCTGAGAAGTTACATTCTTCATAATATTTAATCTCCTTACATAACAAATTTATTTGCAATTAATGCGATTTTAAGAAAACCGCGTTTTGGGGTTTGCCTTAGTATTATTAACGGACAAAAACTCATTATGTGAGGTAATAATTTGAATGGCTTCCAATTTTAATTTTCAGACAGGGCGATCTTTTTGATAGTACGGACAAGTGATTCCACTTCGCTTTCTGTGTTGAAAACAGAGGGCGAGAAACGTACCGTCCCGTTTGGGACAGTCCCGAGAGCGGTATGCGCAAGTCCTGAGCAGTGAAGTCCTCCCCGAAGCGCAAAGCCTGCGTCGCTTAGCTTTGCAGCGGTCTCCTCTGCGAAAAGTCCCTCTATATTAAAGGACACAACAGGAAGATATTTTTTTGCATTTTCATTGCGGTATACTATAATATTGTTTATAGGTTTAATGGAGGAAATAAATTTTTCGCACAGCTTGCTTTCGTGGGCATAAATATTGTCTGTACCAATTTTTTTCACAAATTTTATACCCGTGCCAAGAGCTATTGCTCCTGAGGTGTTTATTGTTCCCGATTCAAGACTGTCAGGCAGGAATGACGGCTGGTCAAGAAGCATGGATTCGCTTCCTGTACCGCCCTCCATGATGGGAGTTATGTCAAATTTTCCGTCTGTAACAAGAAGTCCTGTGCCGCTTGGACCGTATAATGCTTTGTGTCCTGCGGTACATAATATATTTATGCCCTGTGAAAGGCTGACGGGAATCACTCCGCAGGCTTGTGCTCCGTCCGCAATGAAGCATATGTCATGTTCCTGACATAGCTTCGCAATTTTTTCGATTGGAAGTATCTGTCCTGTGACGTTGCTTCCGATGGTACATATTATTATGCGCGTCTGCGGAGTAATGAGCCGTCTGAAATTATTGACAGTGACCTCATCGTCTGTGCTGACCTTTGCAATGCTGTAGGTGCATTTTCCTTGCTTGGAAAGCGCGTGGACGGGACGCACTGACGAGTTGTGTTCCAGAGACGAAACTATAATATGGCAGCCGTCCGATGCGACGCCTTTTATTGCCATATTTAACGCATGAGTGCAGTTCTGTGAAAAAATGACACGGTCAGGCTCAGCGTCAAAAAAATCGGCGGCTGCTGTTCGTGCGGCATAGACCGCTTTTGCTGTTTCTAATGAAATTGTATGTCCGCTTCTTCCCGGATTGCCTCCGTAACGGTCCATAGCATTAAGGACGGCTCTTTTTACAGCCGCAGGTTTTGGAAATGATGTTGCGGAGTTATCAAAATTTATCATTACAGGAAACCTCCATAATAAATTTTTTCAGGGAAAAGGCGAAACGTGCTTTATCTTAAATTTTCCATAATGGCTTTACATTTGATACCTCTTTTTTCAAGGATCCCCATTGCCGTTTCTATGTCTCCGTAATAGATCAGGCTGTAGCCGCAGCCTGAGGCGAGGTTTTTCGGAGTGCGGATGACTTCCGTTCCTATGCCCTCCGAACGGAAAACGCTCTGAGCCTTCATGGCAACGGTAACAGAGCTGAAAGCAATTGTATATTTCTTCATTAAATGGCTGTCCTTTCAATTCCGTTTCGGATTAAAAATAATGCAGGGGAGACGTACTCTGCCCCTGCATTATAATATGCATGATGATCTTATCCCGTGACCTCTTTTTGTAAAATACAGACAGCGTGAGCGGCAATGCCGTCTCCCGAGCCTGTGAAGCCCAGTCTTTCCTCGGTGGTAGCCTTGACGCTTACCTGTGAAGCATCGCAGCCCAAAGCTGAAGCTATGTTCTCTCTCATTTGATCGATATATGCTGCAAGCTTGGGAGACTGACATATAATAGTGCTGTCGATGTTTCCTACAGCATATCCATTTTCTGAAATGATCTCAGAGACCCTTTCAAGCAGGGAAATGCTGTCCGCACCCTCGTATTCGGGAGAGCTGTCCGGAAAATGCTTTCCTATGTCTCCCAGAGCAAGAGCGCCAAGCATGGAGTCCATTACCGCATGGACAAGCACGTCTGCGTCCGAGTGTCCAAGCAGTCCCTTTTCGTAGGGGATACAGACTCCGCCGATGATGAGCCTGCGACCCTCTGTCAGCCTGTGAACGTCGTATCCGTGACCTATACGTATCATACTGATCCTCCGATTCATCTATGATATGTTAAATTCATTGTAACGTCTTTTCTTTTGAGTGAGTTGTATATTTCATCAGGTATATCATCTCTGTATGCTGCAATAAAATTCAGGGATGGCATTTCAAGCAATACTGAATAATCGCAGGGGGGTATTTCGTCCATTATAAGATCTTCAAGATCTGTAAGCTCTTTAAGAAAACTCAGATCGGTAATATTTGTACCCGAAATATTAAGGACCCTTAACTTTTTACAGTATCCTATAGTATTATAATTATCAGTGCTTGTGTATCCTAAACTCAGAAATTCAAGTTCATTAAGATTTTCCAAAAAGCTCAGATCTTCAACATTTGTATATGAAAGATCAAGGATCTTTAAATTTTTGCAATTTCCTACAGGCGAAAAATCATCGGCTGCGCATGAAGTTAATCTCAGTTCAATAAGATTTTCAAGGCTTGAAACAGCATCAAGTCCGCCCTGCAGATCTGCACCTGTAATTTCAAGAGTGATAAGACTGTCAGCGTTTTCAAAAACACTTATATCTGTAAAATTTGAAAGTCTTTTTCCTGAAAAATATTTAAGATCTGTAAGATTTTTAAGAGGGGAGTAATCTTCAATATCTTCATATGGTTTTATAGTATGTATGTTTCCTAAACATAATCCTTTGAGCTGTGTAAGCTTGCCTATTTCAGTCAGATCGGTAATGTTATTGTCATATAAAGATAAATATTTAAGCTCGGGTATTTTCCGGAGCTGCTTCAGATCCTCAGATGTAATATTTTCTGTACTGTCAACATCGTTGTATGTTACCATATAATATTCACCGATCTCAGGGAAGCTTTCTTTAAAATTGGCAATATTCATTAAATAACTATTCCAAAAGGAAGAGATGGGCTGAAACAAAACATATTCAGAATCTGTCCTGACTATTTTATCTCCCACAAAAATCACAGGCTTTTCTATCAGATACCATGCTGACATGAGTCCTGTCAGGAGCAATGCCATTATTGTTATCGCTGCAAAATTGCGTCTGGTATAGTTTGTACATTCGGCAGTGGGTCCCTCCGGTTCGGAAAATTTGCTGTAGAGATTATCAAGTGTGGGAAGGGCATTATTTTTTAAATTACGTATACTTATCCTGTAGCAGACATCCGGCTTGGGACTATTGGTATAAATTCTTATCAATACCTTATGACCCTTTCTTTCCAGGGAAAATTTTGCCGAGTCCTTTGGATAAAATACATAAGAACTCATTATTCCATTTTCGGTAAGGTAAGCCTTCGGCAGGAAAGCCGCTATAATAAACAATGCTGCAGCCAGCAATGAGTACATTATTATACTCAGAGACATACTGACCATATCTGTAAAAGAAACACCATGTTCCTGAACATTCTTTAACAAATATCCTGCATATATTAAAGCCGGAATGGATAAAAGGATACAAATTATCTGTTTTCCGCATTCTCTTATGGGGATATGAACCTTGCACCTGCGACTTGTAAAAAATAACACTGTAAATTTAAAAGCGAACACTATAACTGCACTGTACATAAATATGCAGGAAATGGCGTTAAATACGAATGTCATAATGCTCCCCCCTGATCTGACTGTTCATCATTCCTGCCTTAAAAGTGTTTCCGCTATGTCAATATCCTCTCTGGTTGTGATCTTTATATTCCGGTAATCGGAGTTTGTGACGCATATTTTTACGCCCACTGCCTCCACAAGCTGGCAGTCATCGGTAAAATCAAGCTCGTGGTCGTTTGCAAAGTTGATGCCCTTTACATATAAGTCCCGCCTGAAGATCTGGGGAGTCTGGGCGATATAGAGGCTTCTCCGGTCGGGAGTGTCGGTGATAAGACCTCCGCTCACCACTTTAAGAGTGTCCTTGACGGGTACTCCCAGCAGCGCGCCGCCGAAAACAGAGGCGTCCTTTATACATCTGCGGATATGTTCCGGATTCACAAGGGGACGGGCTCCGTCGTGGACCGCAATATATCTGGTGGCTTTGTCCGTCTTCATAAATGCGTTCAGGACAGACTGCTGACGTGTCTCGCCTCCGGCAACGGCACACTTGAATTTTGTTACCCTATGCTCTTCGGCAAGACGTTCTATTTCGGGGATGTCGGACTCTTTTGCTGCGGCGATGATCTCCGTGACCTCATCAATGCTGCCAAAAGCAAGCATGGAGCGGATAACTACAGGGATACCTCCAAGCTCCGCAAGCTGTTTGTTTACCCCATTCATGCGGGTGGAGCTTCCTCCGCAGGCGATGATAACGGATACAGTTAATTCGGACATGAAAATGCTCCTTTCGAAAGGCTGAGCCTTTACCCTTTCCGTTGTGTATTCTTTTCGGTAGGTTAAAATACGACACGGAAATTTAATGTCTTCTAAATTGCTACTTGCCTAAAATTATATGACTTCTTTGAAGCTTCCGAGAAATCTGAAAAAGCTCATTTCATTTTCAAGATCGTGGAGCAGAGCCACCACCTTTGGATCCTGACAGCTTCCCTTGAAATCAAGGTAAAACATTACCTCAAAGTCGCTTCCGGCGATATTTTTGCTTTCTATTTTTGTAAGATTCAGACCTGCTGCATAGAATTTCGTAAGCATACGGTAAAGAGAGCCGGGAGTATTGGGGATAGCAACGCAGACGGTGATAGTGTCTGCATCCTCCGGGGATATGTAATCCTTGGAGAAGCAGATGAAGCGGGTGTAGTTGGGATATGCGTCTGCAATGCGGTCGCTGATTATTTCCAGACCGTAAAGCTCCGCGCAGCTTTTTGAGCATATGCAGGCGATGGATGGGTCGTTTTTCTCGGCGACATATTCGGCGGAAAGTGCAGTATTTGCGTATTCACGGCGAATAAGACCGTTTTTCTTTATAAATTCGGAGCACTGGGACAGGGCTTCTTCCTTGGAATAAACCCTCTTTATGCTTTCCATGGACGCTCCCTTTACAGCGGCAAGACAGTGGGTGATCTCCACTCTGACAAGAGAGCAGATATTGAAGCTGTGGGTGGACATGAGGTCGTAGGTCTCGGAGATGTTTCCGATGGTGGAATTTTCAAGGGGGAGTATACCAAAATCCGCTTCTCCCGTCTCAACTGCTGTGAAAATGTCCTCAAAACGGTTATAGAACACCGCAGGCTTGCTTCCGAAAAGCTTTTTGCAGGCAGCTTCGGAGTATGCTCCTGCAGTTCCCTGACAGGCTATCTTTCCTGCGTTCTCAGGTATAAAGGGCTTGGGAGAGGAAAGCTTTGTGTCATGCTCTATCTCCATATTCTGGATACACTTGCTTATATCCATGATGTTCTGGAAAAGCATTGCGGCACCGTCCTCAAGTCCCTCGGGAGCGTTTGCGCGGACTCTGTCTATGACCTGTTTTTCACGTCCTCCCTGCATGACCGGGAGGTTGTGTTCTTTTTTGTAATCCGCAACGGAGCGGCAGACCTCCATTCTCTCGGAGAAAAGCTCCAGTATTTTGCTGTCGATATCATCGATTTGGTTTCTCAGCTCATTAAGATCCATATTATTATCACACTTCTGCCGAAGCGCGCCTCCTTTTTTATGTAATACTATATCAATTATACAATATTTACATAAGAATTACAAGAAGTTTCAAAAAAATATTGCATAGTCTGCATTTTTATGGTATAATAAGTTGTTAAAATATCGAAAGAAGTGGGTAAATTGAGAATTCTTGGAATTGACCCGGGATACGCCATCGTAGGATTTGGCGTTGTGGAGTACGACGGATACAAATTTGTCCCCGTACATTTCGGAGCTATCACTACACCTGCTGGCATGGATTTTCCATTGAGACTCAAGACCATTTACGACGATATGAATACCGTTCTGACCACATTCAAGCCTGAATCCATGGCTATTGAAAAGCTTTTTTTCAACACTAACCAGAAAACGGGTATAGACGTTGCGCAGGCAAGGGGAGTAACAGTTCTTGCGGCGGTAAACAGCGGTGTCCCAATATTTGAGTACACTCCATTGCAGGTGAAGCAGTCTGTGGTTGGCTACGGACGTGCAGAAAAGCCTCAGGTAATGGAGATGACGAGGAAAATTCTGGGGCTTGCGGAAATCCCAAAGCCGGACGACACTGCCGATGCTCTGGCAATTGCTATCTGCCACGGACATTCAAGCGGCGGGATACGGGTCAAAAACGGTCTTTGATACAGGGTGATTTTATGATATACAGTGTAAGAGGAAAAATAATACATAAGGGCACAGACCTTGCAGTCATCGAATGCGGGGGAGTAGGTTATGCCTGCCGTACCACACTTGCTACGCTGTCACAGATAGGACGGACAGGCGAGGAAACGATGCTTTACACCTATCTTCACGTCCGTGAGGACAGCGTGGAGCTTTTCGGATTTGCCACGGAACAGGAGCTTAACTGCTTCAAGATGCTCATTTCCGTTTCGGGAGTGGGTCCCAAGGCAGGACTGGCGATACTTTCGGATACAAATCCGGAGCGTTTTGCCCTTATAGTTGCAACCGGGGACTACAAGGCTTTCACAAAAACAAAGGGAGTGGGTCCCAAGCTTGCTCAGAGGGTCGTTCTGGAGCTTAAGGATAAGATCACCAAGGAGCAGCTTTCAGGCGGGGGAGCTTCCGAAGCCTTCTTTGAGGCTGCATCAGAGGGAAGCGGAAATATTTCCGAAGCCATATCCGCGCTGGTAGTCCTTGGCTACAGTCAGACAGAGGCGGCGTCCGTAGTGGCAAAGCTTGACCCTGCACTGCCTGTGGAGGAGCTTATACGTCAGTCTCTCAAAAAAATAGCTGCAAATTTGTAAAGGTACAAGTCTTTACGGCATATTATGGAAAGGAGCGGTAAAAAATGCTGTCATATCCTGATTATACAAGGTGTCCTGTAAATGTTATATCTTCAATAATGAAATTCTACAGGATAAACTCTGCATATCCGACTCTGCCTGTGCTTGACAAGGAGCTTGACAAATTCTATAAAAACGTAGTCCTTATCGTTCTTGACGGAATGGGTACGGCTATGATGGAAAAGGATCTGCCCTCATCCAATTTTTTAAGAAAATATCATGTGGATAATCTGACTTCGGTGTTTCCGTCCACTACCACCGCTGCTATGACAAGCTACTACACGGGAGTTTCCCCAAATGAGCACGCATGGCTCGGCTGGTCTCTGTTTCTGAAGGAGTTCTGCCGCACGGTAGACGTCTTTACAAACGTGGACAGCTACACAAAGACTCCAGTTTCGACTCTGAACGCTGCAAATTTTCTCATGCCTTATGAGACCATCTATCAGGAGATAAAGGATTCCATAATCGGAAATGTTCAGCCCTTTACAATTGCTCAGAAGGGAGTAAATATCTCGGAAAAGGGAAATATCCACAAGGTAGTGTACAAATTTGATGAAGCCTGCGATATAATAAAGCGTATATGCACGCTGAATCATAACACCTTTACCTTCTTTCAGTGGAACAGTCCCGATGATGTTGCCCATCAGGAGGGCTGCTATTCGGAAAGGACTGCCGAGCGTCTGAAAGCCATCAGCAGCCATCTTGCGGAGCTTTGCCGAAGCGTTAAGGATACCATCGTTATAGTCACCTCCGACCACGGACTTATTGATATAAACGAAGAAATAAAAATAAATCACATCCACGAAATTGCGGACTGCCTTGTCCTTCCGCCCTTTGTGGAAAGCCGCGCTGCATCCTGCTATGTCAAGTATGACAGAAAGACTGATTTTGAAAAGGCAGTCCACAGCTTCCTTGGAAATGACTTTGTTCTCATGTCAAGGAATGATATCATCAGCAAGGGTCTGCTGGGAAGCGGAAGAATGCACGCCAAAACGGCTGATTTCCTGGGAGACTACATGATCTGCGCTATCGGCGACAAGACCATAAAGTACCAGACGCTCCAAACCAAGCCAAAGCCTCCCCATGCTGCAGACCATGGGGGACTGACTGACGAGGAAATGATAGTTCCGCTTATAGTGGTGACTACAAAGCAGACTAAGGAGTTCAAGCAGAAGAAGCTTATTTGAAGTCAGATCAAGGATGTTGAAACTTATGAGAAAAAAACTACTTGTTTCTATTATATGCGCCGCTGCTTTACTGTCGGGCTGCGGAAATACGGGTGCCGCTGAAATTTTCGATATTGTCGAGGCAGAGATCACAGAAGATACCACAACTGTGGAAACAACAATTCAGGAAAATGAAAGCGAAACGAAGGATACTGAAACAGAATCTGTGTCATCTACTGAAACAGAGGAGACTGTGGAAGACCTTCCTGCTGAAATAAAAGTGCTTAACAGAGATGAACTGGGAGTCAATGCAGACGGCTCTCTGTCCGAAGCCTTTAGGCAGCGTATAGAGGAGCTTATGCTGCTTTATCCGGCTGAGTATGGCATAGTTTATCCATCGCTGTATGATTTCGATGATGACGGGATACCGGAAATTTTTCTGATATACCATAACAGCGGTCAGGGATATATGCCCTGCAAGGTATATTCCGCAGCTGACCTTTCCTATCTTGGAGAGTTTGAGGGATTTTGCCGTGACGGTTTCACTCATCTGAGGAATGCATACGGCGGGACGATGATACATAGCTATTATGAACATTCGGTACATCAGAGACAAGAGGATTATGTTTTCGCCAAGCTTGTAAACGGAAAGCTCGAAACCACATGGATTTACGGCAAGAATGGCGGCATAAGAGCCGGGGAATTTAACCCTACAGTGTATTCCGAAGTAAACATGGACGAAGAAGCCCTTGAAAGGATAACCGGACTTGGCGGCTATGTGTGGAAAGACAGAGGGCGTTCCCTTGTATCATATAACGATGGCTGTGCCTTTACAAGCTATGACCCTGTAGCAGAGCCTGATGAACCTGCTTCTGCCGCAATCCAAAGCTATAATAATTACATAAGATTAAGTCATCTTGCTGACGAGCTTCTTTATACCGAATTCGATCAGATACTGTTTATGGGAGACAAAAATGAAACGGTATTTTTAAAGAATAGGGACGGATTGTTCTTTATTGATGAGGACGGCGAAAAAACTTTTCTGTCAGATGAACACTATGAAACTATTTACAAGATATGGGATAGTCTGGTGGTGTGTCAGCCCATAGGAAACACCGCCCCCTGTGACGTTTACCGGATCAGAAACGGCAAGCCTGAATTTATTGAAGAATTGAGCGGTAAGGGTATGTATCTTGATTACAGCGGTCTTTACAATGACGGGCTTGAAATGATCCACAGCGTCTATGATGCAAGCTCATGGGGAGCGCACACTTTTAAAAAATATCAGTTTTATGATGATCTGGACGGATTTCATGAATACGGTTCTATAGTCGTTCCATTGGAGGAATTTTATGCCGCATACGGAGATGAAGCAGTTAAGGTCGAAAATCAGATAGCAGAACTGAACCGCAAGTGGTATGAGGAATATTTCGGAGATCCGTTTAAAAAGGTAGACGCTGAGGTAAAAGTGGTGGATTATGAAATTTATGAGGTCTTGTACCGTTCCGATTATTGCTTTATCCTGAATTGCCGTCAGCCTGTTTATTTAGATGCGGAACAGCAGGAATTTGCAGGCGGTTATCATTTTATGTATGCTATTGTAAAGCCAATGATCGATGGGACTCTTTCTGATGTAATAGAATGGGATCACGGTTGGTATATGACTGCCCTTTGTCCGGACATCGCAGTTTACCCTGAGAAGATGTATCTTCCCGGTGAATATTGAGCAAAAATAAAGGAGTGCAGCATTATTGCGCATGATCCTCCCGATAAAAATCTGAAAGGAAGGTCAAATTGCTGGAGTCAAGCGAAATGAATTTTGAGGATCCGGGAAGCAGAATGGTTTCGCCGGTCATAAATGAAAATGACACAGACGATATTGAAGTGGGGCTCCGACCGAAAACGCTGTCGGAGTATATAGGTCAGGAAAAGGTCAAGGAGAATATGTCCATATTCATTGAAGCGGCGAAAAAAAGAGGAGAGCCTCTTGACCATGTGCTTCTGTACGGACCTCCCGGTCTTGGAAAGACCACTCTTTCCGCTATCATAGCCCACGAAATGGGAGTGAATATCCGCATAACCTCCGGGCCTGCCATTGAAAAGCCGGGAGACCTTGCGGCTCTGCTTACCAACCTTTCCGAACATGACGTTCTTTTCATAGATGAGATACACCGTCTTTCACGAGCCATTGAGGAAGTCCTGTACCCGGCGCTGGAGGATTACGCTCTGGACATCATAATCGGAAAGGGACCCTCTGCAAGGTCTCTGAGGATAGACCTTCCCAAATTTACGCTTATAGGGGCTACAACAAGAGCGGGACAGCTTACCTCGCCGCTTCGTGACAGATTCGGTGTTATCCAGCGACTGGAGCTCTACTCATACGAACAGCTCAGCGACATAATAATGCGGTCTGCTGTTATACTTGGCATAGCCTGTGATAAGCCGGGTGCAATGGAGCTTGCAAAGCGTGCAAGAGGGACTCCCCGTATTGCAAACAGGCTTCTGAAACGGGTACGCGATTTCGCGGAGGTCATCGGCAACGGAAAGATAACCGAGGAGATCGCAAAGATAGCTCTTGACAGACTGGAGATAGACAGCCTTGGTCTTGACAATCTCGACAAGCGTATGCTTGATATGCTTATAAGGGGTTATAACGGAGGTCCTGTTGGACTTGAAACTCTTGCCTCTGCAATAGGAGAGGAGTCGGTAACTCTTGAAGATGTATGCGAGCCTTTCCTTATGCAGCTTGGATTTATTGCAAGGACTCCGAGAGGACGGTGCGCTACCGCTCTTGCTTATAAGCATATGGGTTATGAATATAAGGGCGGCTCCGGTGACGACGGTCAGCAGTCATTATTTGATTAATTTCGCAAAGGAGAAATAGAAAATGGGCAGATTATTCGGTACAGACGGTGCAAGGGGAGTTGCAATAACCGAGCTCACCTGTGAAATGGCAATGCAGATAGGCAGAGCGGCAGCAGTAGTGCTTACCCGCAAGTCCCATCACAAGCCTAAGTTTCTTATTGGAAAGGATACGAGGATATCCTCCGATGTTCTTGAATCGGCTCTTATTGCAGGCTTATGCTCCATGGGAGCGGATGCGGTCACTCTGGGAGTAGTTCCTACCCCGGCGGTAGCTTTCCTTGTAAAGAAAAGGAATGCTGATGCGGGCGTAATGATCTCAGCTTCCCATAACAGCTATGAATTCAACGGCATCAAGCTGTTTTCGGGAAGTGGATACAAGCTTTCCGACGACATCGAGGAGGAGATAGAGCGGCTCATTTTTGATAACCCGGAGGAGCTCGCTCAGGCAATGACAGGCTTTAAAAACGTTGGAAGGGTAAGCCGTGACAAGAATGCTGAGTGGGACTACATCCGCTCGGTAATGAAGACTATAGACCACGATCTTGCAGGAATAAGAGTTGCCATCGACTGCGCAAACGGCTCTGCAAGCACAACGGTAGAGCGTCTTTTTGGAGGTCTTGGAGCTACTGTTTATCTTATCAATTGTACTCCTAACGGAATAAATATCAATGACAGGTGCGGTTCTACCTGCATGGACGGTCTTGCTGCGTTTGTCAAAGAAAAGAAATGCCATATCGGCGTAGCCTTTGACGGCGATGCGGACAGATGTCTTGCCGTTGACGAGACAGGAGCGATACTGGACGGCGACAAGCTTATCGCTATTTTTGCCCGTAATATGCGTGACAAGGGTATTCTTAAAAAGAACACTGCTGTTGTAACTGTCCTTACAAATCTGGGCTTCACGCACTTTGCCAAGAACAATGACATCAACATGATCTCCACAAAGGTTGGAGACCGCTACATCGTTGAGCAGATGCTTGCAGGCGGCTACAACTTAGGCGGTGAGCAGTCCGGACACATCATTTTCCACGATTATGCTACAACAGGTGACGGTCAGCTTACGGCTGTACAGCTTCTGAGCATACTTAAAAGACAGGAGCGCAAAGCATCCGAGCTTGGCTCCATTATGGAAAGATATCCACAGGTAATGATAAATGTAAAGATCCTGCCGAAGTGGAAGGAAGCATGGAAAAATGACGCGGAGATAGAAAAAATTATTTCCGAGAATCAGAAAAAGCTTGGTTCAAGCGGAAGGATACTTGTCCGTGAAAGCGGCACCGAGCCTCTTATCAGGGTCATGATAGAGGGAAGGAAGTTCCGTCTTATTAACGAGATGGCTCTTGAGATCGCAGATAAGATCAAGGAGCGCTGTCCTGACAGAGAGCAGGAAGCTGTAAGCAAGAAGAATGACGTTTCTGAAACTGAACAGCAGGAGCAGCAGCCTCAGGAGCCTGTCACAGAAGAGCCGTCTGAGCAGGAAGCTCAGGAGACACAGAAGCCTGAGGAGACTGCTGCAGAGGACTCAGAGGAATAAAGCAAAAGAGAGGAGGACACATTTTTCCATGGTGAAACATGGGAAGATGGTCATTGCAAATGAGGACAGCGGATAAATGGAAGGACTACCGTCTTGTGGACTGTACCTCCTCTGAAAAGCTGGAGCTTTGGGGGGACATCTCCCTTATACGTCCCGACCCGCAGATAATCTGGAAAACAGGGCGGAAGTCGGAGCTGTGGGATAAGGCGCACGGTCATTATCACCGCTCAGACAAGGGCGGGGGACAGTGGTCCTTCAAAAAGAAGATCCCCGAAAGCTGGACTATAAGCTACGGAGAACTGAAATTCAACATACGTCCCACCGGATTCAAGCATACGGGGCTTTTTCCCGAGCAGGCGGTAAACTGGGACTATATGGACGGTCTTATCAGGAATGCAGGCAGACCGATAAATGTCCTTAACCTTTTTGCCTACACTGGCGGAGCTACTCTTGCCTGCGCAAATGCAGGAGCCTCCGTGTGTCATGTGGACGCTTCAAAGGGAATGGTACAGTGGGCAAGGGACAACGCCGCACTGTCCGGTCTTGACACAAAGCCCATACGCTGGATAGTGGACGACTGTGAGAAGTTCGTTACCCGGGAAATAAAGCGGGGGAGACGTTACGATGCTGTTATAATGGATCCTCCCTCCTACGGCAGAGGTCCGGGACAGGAGGTCTGGAAGCTGGAGGATTCCATCTACGATCTGGTGAAGCTGTGTTCGGAGGTCCTGAGCGATGAGCCGTTGTTTTTTCTGCTGAACAGCTATACTACGGGGCTTTCTCCATCGGTAATGGCGTATATCCTTGGTGAGACTATAGGGGAAAAATTCGGCGGCAGGGTAACGGCTGACGAGATAGGTCTCCCGGTTGAAGCAAGCGGTTTTGTACTGCCCTGCGGATCAACGGCTATATGGTCAATGTGAAAGGAAGTTTCTTGAATGACGTATTTAGCATTGCTGGGCGGGCTGTATCTGATAATCACCGGGATAATAGGAAAAGGAAAGGCTTTCCGGTCAAAAATAGGCACCCCTCTTTCAGAAAAGGAAGCCAGAACAGTCAGGATAACCTATATCATAGTGGGAGTTATCCTGCTGGCGGTAGCTGTTGTCAGCGGGATTGAGCTTTTCTTTGGTACATGATATTATTTTTTGGGGCGTATTCAGCCTCGTATATTAAGAAGGAAAAAATATGCAGGAAAAAATAATCTCCGCCCAAGAGGTGGAATTCCATTACACAAACGAATTTGAGGAGGACGCTCCTGTGAAGCAGGTGCTTAAAGGAGTGTCCCTTGAAATAAATAAGGGAGAGTTTACGGCGGTGCTGGGACACAACGGCTCAGGTAAATCAACCCTTGCAAAGCATATGAATGCCATCCTGCTTCCATGCGGAGGCAAGGTCTATGTGGAGGGCATCGACACCTCCGACGAGGAAAGGCTTTTTGACGTCCGTCAGCGGGTGGGGATGGTCTTTCAGAATCCCGATAACCAGATAGTCGCTACTATCGTGGAGGAGGACGTTGCATTTGCCCTTGAAAATTTAGGAGTCCCCCCCGATGAAATGAGACAGCGGGTGGACGACGCTCTCAAATCTGTGGGGATGTACGAATACCGTGAACATTCTCCCCATCAGCTTTCGGGAGGTCAGAAGCAGAGAGTGGCTATTGCAGGCATAATCGCAATGCGTCCTGACTGTATCGTCCTTGACGAGCCTACTGCAATGCTTGACCCAAAGGGCAGACGGGAAGTGCTGAAAACTATCCGTCAGCTCAACAAGGATTTCGGCATAACGGTAGTTCTTATAACTCACTACATGGAGGAAGCGGCTCAGGCGGACAGAGTTATTGTCATGGACGGGGGAGAGGTCATCATGGACGACGTTCCCAGTCAGGTCTTTTCCAATGTGGAGAAGATGAAGGAGATAGGTCTTGACGTTCCCCAGGTCACCGAGCTTATGTATCTGCTGGGAAAAAGCGGACTTGCTTCCGATACCCATATCATTGACGAGGAAAAATGCGCGGAGGCGCTTGCTTCGCTGCTGAAAAGATAACGATCAAAATTCCGCTTGGAGGAATATAAATGTCATCAGTTATAAAAACCGAAGACCTTACCTACACATACAGCATAGGCACTCCATTTGAAAAAACAGCTGTCAACAAGGTCAATCTTGATATAGAGGAAGGCTCTTTTTCCGGAATAATAGGACATACAGGCTCGGGAAAGTCCACTCTTATACAGCATCTGAACGGACTTATCAAGCCAACCTCAGGCAAGGTCATCATTGACGGGGAGGACATCTGGAGCAAGGACGTCAAAATAAGGGACGTACGTTTCAAGGTGGGACTGGTTTTCCAGTATCCGGAGTACCAGATCTTCGAGGAGACCGTCTACAAGGACATTGCTTTCGGTCCGAAAAATATGGGGCTGCCTGATGATGAAATAGACCGGAGGGTCAAGGAGACTGCCGAGCTTGTTGGTCTGCATATGGAAAACCTGTATAAGTCGCCATTTGAGCTTTCGGGAGGTCAGAAACGCCGTGTTGCCATCGCCGGAGTTATGGCAATGGAGCCAAAGGTGCTTATACTGGACGAACCTACCGCGGGTCTTGACCCAAAGGGCAGGGACAAGATCCTCGGTCAGATAAAAGAGTATCACAGACAGAAGAACTCTACTGTACTGCTTGTCTCTCACAGCATGGAGGACGTGGCGAAGTTCGCTGACAAGATACTTGTTATGAACAAAGCGGAGGTTTTCTGCTACGAGGACACTCCCGATGTATTCAAGCGGGCGGACGAGCTTACACAGATAGGACTTGCAGTCCCACAGATAACGAGAGTATTTCTGAGACTTAAACAGATGGGCATTGATATCCGCACCGACGTTTACACCACTGAATTTGCAGGAAAGACCATACTTGAATATCTGGGAAAGCGGGGTGACGGCAATGCTTAAGGATATAACCATAGGACAGTATTTCCCGGGAAAATCAGCCGTCCACGGTCTTGACCCCCGTTTCAAGATAATCATTACAGGAGTATTTATCGCAATGCTCTTTTCCGCAGACAGCTTTTACGGTCTTGGCGTGGGGATAGTATTTCTTATAATAAGCTTTATACTGTCAAAGATACCATTCAGGCTGATGCTGAAAAGCCTGAAGCCTATAATACCCATCATTATTTTCACATCGGTGCTCAATATCTTCTTTCTTGACGGGGCAGTGCTTTTTAAGCTTGGATTTTTAAAGATCACCGACCAGGGTCTGCGCACAAGCGCGTTTATGGTAATAAGGATAATAGCTCTTATTATGGGAAGCTCCCTGCTTACCTATACTACCTCTCCCATAACTCTTACCGATGCCATAGAGAGGCTTCTTTCGCCTCTTAAAAAGTTAAAGTTTCCCGTCCATGAGCTTGCCATGATGATGACTATCGCTCTGCGGTTCATTCCCACACTTATTGAGGAGACCGATAAGATAATGTCCGCTCAGAAGGCAAGGGGAGCCGATATGGAAAGCGGAAGCCTTTTACAGAGGGCAAAGGCTCTTACTCCTATACTGATACCGCTGTTTGTGTCCGCCTTCAGACGTGCAGAGGAGCTTGCGGTGGCTATGGAGTGCCGCTGCTATCAGGGCGGAGACGGAAGAACAAGGCTCAGACAGCTTCACTCGGAGGGGAAGGATTATTTCGCGCTGGGTATGTCTATCGTTTTCCTTAACGGGGTTATTCTTATAAATATTCTTACAGGCTGATGATCTCCCGATGGGAGTGGTGAAAAATATGAGAAATCTGAAAGTTATGGCAGCATACCGGGGGACAGCATATCACGGCTTCCAGCGGCAGGAAAATGCCGTGGGGATACAGAATATCATCGAGGAAAAGCTGTCAGGACTTACAAATTCCCCGGTAAAGATAAACGGCTGTTCAAGGACGGACACGGGCGTCCATGCAAATGAGTACTGCTTTTCCTTTGAGACGGAACACGGCATTCCCTGCGGAAACATCGTAAGGGGAATGAACTCCATGCTTCCGGACGATATTGCTATACTGAGCTGCGAGGAAGCCCCTCCTGATTTCCACGCCAGATACTCCTGCACCGGAAAGGAATATGTGTACCTCATACTGAACAGACCATGCAGGGACCCTTTTATGGCGGATCTTGCGCTTCACTATCCTTTCGCTCTTGATACGGAGCTTCTGGAGCGGTCGGCTCAGGATCTTGTGGGTACCCATGATTTTACTTCGTTCTGCGGGACGGCAAATCAGAAGGAGGACAGTGTCAGAACTATAGAGTATTTCAGGATAGAGAAAAATGAAAGTTTAGTGAAACTTATTGTAAAAGGGGACGGATTTTTGTATAATATGGTTAGGATCATGGCAGGAACTCTCATTTTTATAAATGAAGGGAAGCTTGCTCCTGATTCAATACCGTCTATACTGGCGGCAAGGGACAGAAATCTTGCCGGAAAGACCGTTCAGGCTCATGGACTGTATTTAAACAGGGTGTTCTACTAAAAAAGGGGAGGTGAACAGGTATGCCGATAACGGATGTTTCTATGCTTCGTGAGAAGAGAAAAAAGAAAAAGCTCATGAACTTCCTCAAAAAGTTCGGAGTATTTCTTGCCATTGCAGCGGTGGTTCTTATAATCGTGCTGACAAGAGGTCTCTGGTATCCTAAGATGGAGGGCATACTTACTAAGATCCCCGTACCGGAAAACTCTTCTGAGCTTGCAGAGGGTAATTTTCCCATTTCAATAGAGGGCGGTGCAAGCTATCTGCTTGTTCCTATGGATAACAGCCTGGCTGTTGCTGACGACTCCCACTTCTTTGTTTACAGTGATGATGGAAAGCTTATACTGTCAGATCAGCATACCTTCTCAAATCCCATAGTTACGGCAGGCGGAAAGAAAGCTCTGCTTTACGATCTGGGGGGTAAAAGCTTTGCCCTTTACAGCAAATATAAGAATATTTACAGCAAATCAACGGACGAGCCCATACTTATTGCCCGTCTGGGAACGAACGATACTGCTGCTGTAGTGACAAAAAGCGACAAATATCCGTCTACACTTATGGTATATGACGCTACAGGCAAGAATATTTTTAATTATCGTTCTGTTTCACGTATTATAGACGTGACCTTCAATGCTGACTGCAGCGGATGCTATATCACTACCATCGGCGTGACCGGCGGATTTATCGTTTCAAAGATACTCTACTACAGATTCGACAGGATAGACTATGATGCTTCAGGAAGTCCTGTGCCTGTATGGGAAACGAACAGTGTGGAAACTCTTGCGCTGTCTGTCCGTCTGTTCGGAGAGGACAATTTGATCCTGTTCGGGGACACTATGTGCGTCTACTACGATCTGAACGGCAATTTCATCAAAAGCTATGAGTATAAGCGCAGACTTGTAGGATACTCTTCTGACGGAAGCACGGCAGCTATGGTCTTTAGGAACGATGAGCGGAGAAGCTCCGTCCTGACTGTCATAGACTGCACAACAGGCATCATAACAGAGAAAAATCTGGGGTATGAGATACTTAATGTCCAAGTGAGCGGGAACACTGTCTATATGCAAAGCAGGAACGGCATAGAGTCCTGTACTGCTGACGGGGTGAATATTTCCTCTGTGGCTCTTGATACCGATTATGACAGCTTCTGCAGAATGGGAGGGTATATTTATCTTCTTGGATATGATGAAATAAACAGGATAACTTACAATTAACGGTCATAAAAATAAGGGCATTATCACATAAAGCTCCGGCGGGAAAGGCGGCGGATGCTCTTTTTGCGGTATGCTTGGGGAAAAGGGTCTGAATCGTTTGAATTATGTTCTGGATATTGTCCTGGCGGCGGTAATAATAATATGTATCTGTGTGGGTTCGCATAAAGGCGCAATAAGGACGCTTATTTCTGTTGCCGGGTATATAGCAGCCTTTGCGGCAGCGGTGTTTGTCAGCAATGTGGCGGACGAATATATATATGACAGCTTTGTAAGACCTGCTGTAATGTCAGCCATGGAAACAAAGGCAGATGAGCTTGCGGAGGAGTACTCCTCCGCAGAAGGACTGGGCAGATTGCTGTCGGAAAATGGAATCGAAGTGGACGATGAACAGCTTGAAGCCATACTGAATAACGGGGAAGAATACATCGGGGTATTGACTAATGAGGAATTTCGTGGTAAACTTAATAATGTATTTATAGGATACTGCAGGCTTTTGACGGAAACATTTGCAGGGATCATTCCTGAAGAAATAGCTTCAGAGGCGGAAAGATACATTGAAAACGCAGATGAGAAAAACAGTGTTCGGGAAAAGATCATTACAGCGGAAAGACTGTCGGTGACAGAGATCATAGAAAAGGAAATAGTTCGTCCTGTCATGCTGAAAACGGTCAACACCGTGCTTTTTGCGGTGACCTTTGCAGCGGTGAGTCTTTTGGTGTCCATCATTTCAAAGGCTGCAGCGGCTGTGCGGAAGATACCGGCTTTGCGTTCTGCAGACGGGTACGCAGGAGGTCTTCTGGGTTTCTTTCAGGGAATCTTTATTGGATTTGCATTATGTGCGGCATCCAATGTATTTATAAAGCTTACGGCAGACGGATATCCGCAGTTTAATACGGAAATTATTTCACAAACATATATTTTTAAAGGATTTTACGGCGGGACTATGCTCCTGCTTTCAATACTGCTTAAATAGAAGATATGGAGGACAACGGCGATATGCTATGTACCAGATGCAAAAAGAGAACAGCGGTGGTTTTTATTACTGCTATGCAGGGAGAGGAAAAGCGCCATGAGGGACTTTGCCTTGTTTGCGCTAAAGAGCTTGGTATACCACAGGTAAAAGAATATATGGATCAGATGGGTATCAGTGATGACGAGGTAGAGGAGTTTGCCGACCAGATGACCGATATTTCCGAGGCTCTTGACGGTGATTCCTTCCAGAGAGGAGGAACAGGCGCTCTTCCGGGATTTATACAGAATCTGTTCGGCGGGTCTATAAAAAACTTCAATGACAAAATGAGATATAATTCTGAAAATCATGGTATGCAGAGTGAAATGCCGGGCACTTCGGAAAACAGACGTTCCGACAGTAAGGAGAAAAACAGCAAAAAGAAGAAAACAAAGTTTCTGGACAGCTACTGCACAAATCTGAGTCAGCGTGCCGAAGAAGGCAAGCTGGACAACATTATCGGCAGGGATAAGGAGATCGCAAGAGTTATCCAGATACTGACACGGCGTCAGAAAAACAATCCCTGTCTTATCGGTGAGCCCGGTGTGGGTAAAACTGCCATCGCTGAGGGTATTGCTCAGAAGATCGCATCAGGGGACGTTCCATTCAATCTTAAGGATAAAAAAGTCTATCTTATCGACCTTACCGCCCTTGTTGCGGGTACTCAGTTCAGAGGTCAGTTCGAGAGCCGTGTAAAGGGTCTTATCGACGAGGTAAAGTCCGAGGGAAACATCATTCTTTTTATTGATGAGGTACACAATCTCGTCGGAGCAGGGGACAGCGAGGGCTCAATGAACGCTGCCAATATCCTCAAGCCCGCTCTTTCAAGGGGCGAGGTGCAGGTCATCGGCGCTACTACCTTCAAGGAGTACCGCAAGTATATTGAAAAGGACAGCGCTCTGGAGCGGCGTTTCCAGCCTGTAACGGTGACAGAGCCCAGTATTTCCGAGACGGAAGCTGTCCTTCTGGGAATAAGAAAGTATTATGAAAAGCATCACCGGGTAAAAATTACCGATGAGCTTCTGAAAAGATGCGCTGTTCTTTCCGAGAGATATATAAACGACAGATTTCTTCCAGATAAGGCTATCGACCTGCTGGACGAAGCCTGTGCCTGCGCCTGCATAAGAAGCAAGGAGCTGGGCGATTATGACGAGGTCTGCAATGCTCTTGTGGAAACAGAGGCAAGCATAACTGCTATGGAGGAGGCTCCCGAGCCTGATTTTGAAAAGATCGCAGAGGCAAGGGCAGAGTCATTAAGGCTCGGCAAGGAAAAAGAGCAGCTTGAAGAAAAGATCGAAAATATATATGTCACCGAAGCAGATCTGTCCAAGGTCATTGAGCTCTGGACAGGTATTCCTGCAAGCAAGGTGGAGGAAAGCGAGTACACCAAGATCGCTAATCTCGAAGGTGTCCTGAAAGAGCATATCGTAGGTCAGGACGAGGCAGTGGAGCTTGTGAGCAAGGCTATAAAGCGTACAAGAGTCCAGCTTTCAAAGCGCCGCAGACCTGCATCATTCATTTTTGTGGGTCCTACAGGCGTGGGAAAGACCGAGCTTGTAAAGGTACTGGCATCGGAGCTTTTTGACGGCACCGAGCCTCTTATAAGGCTTGATATGACAGAGTATATGGAAAAGCACAGCGTCTCCAGACTTATTGGCTCTCCTCCGGGATATGTGGGCTATGACGAGGCGGGACAGCTTACCGAAAAGGTCCGCAGGAAGCCCTACAGCGTAGTCCTGTTTGACGAGATCGAGAAAGCGCATCCGGACGTTATGAATATACTTCTCCAGATACTTGACGAGGGCAAGGTAAACGATGCGCAGGGACGGTCTGTCAATTTTGAGAATACAATTATTGCCATGACCTCAAATGCCGGTTCTACTGACAAGGGAACAGGCGTGGGCTTTAACAAGACAGAGGGAGATATTTCAAAGGAAAAGGCTATGAAGGCTCTTTCTGATTTCCTCAGACCTGAGTTCCTTAGCCGTATTGACGAGATCGTCGTGTTCAGTCCTCTTACAATGGAGAACTATCAGCAGATAGCCTCTCTTATGCTTGATGAGATGAAAGAGCCTCTTGCGGAGAAGGGGATATCTCTGGAATATAGCCAGCAGGCTCTGGAGACCATCGCTTCAAAGTCTCACGGCAAAAAGTACGGGGCAAGGGATATAAGAAAGGTCATCCGCACCGAGATCGAGGACAAAATCGCAGAGCTTATCATAAACAGCGCCGAAAGTCCATTTGCTGTGATAAAGATCGGCGAAAAGGACGGGGAGCTTGAAATGGAGACACTCTGACCGGCTGCACGGGTATCGTGATATAAAGGGGGTACGTCAATGATTCCATACGAAGTACTTAAGAATGGAAGTGTTACTATATATGACGATACCGCAGACAGGCAGCAGTTAATAAAGGAAATAGAAGAATACAATGACGAAATGTGGAAATGCAGAGATAAGATGAAGAAGCTTGATAAGGTGAAATATGTCCTTATGACTATAAATTTATTTTGCATAGCCTGTTTTTTTAGTCGGAATTCATCTGAATTATTTGCCGATCCGACTGCAGCGATAGCAGTTTTAGTGATAAACGGTGCGGCGCTTCTGGTGTTTGCACTGTACAAAAGTAATTTTATTGTAAACACTGTCACATCTGCCTTATATCTTATTATTAACAAATTATTTTTATTTCCTTTTGCTGCAAATGTCGCTGTTCTGCTCTTGCATGAGTATCTGGAGAGACCGCTGAAGGCTCATACAGGATATCCTATTTTTGCTGACATCCGTATAAGATATGAGCAGGGAAGGCATATAAAACTGGACTGGGACGAGTAAAGGCACAGGCTGACAAAATTTTTATAAAAAAATTGAAAAAAACTCTTGACAACCTGTTTTATATATGCTATAATTAGTTTCGTTGTTGAGAGTTGTTTATGCGGGTGTAGTTCAATGGTAGAACTCCAGCCTTCCAAGCTGGTCGCGTGGGTTCGATTCCCATCACCCGCTCCACAAGGCGGCGAGCCTTGACCGTTTCCGTGCCGGACTGTCAAACCGACACGGATTTTAAAACTCTTTTTATGCGCCTTTAACTCAGCTGGATAGAGTAACTGCCTTCTAAGCAGTAAGCCACTGGTTCGAGTCCAGTAAGGCGCGCCACATGGTGGGTGTAGCTCAGCTGGTTAGAGCGTCGGATTGTGGTCCCGAAGGTCGTGGGTTCGAAACCCATCTCCCACCCCAGCGTATATACGCCTTATATGATCGGATCCGTTTTCCTGATTTCAGTGGAGACGGATTTATTGTTATTGTGAGGTTTGAATTTATGGCATTTATGAATGAGAGGCTTACTTCTTTACAAAAAGAAGATTTTTTAAAGAAAGGCATAAAACATCCGCATCATCCAAATGATGTACTGAATCCGAATTTTTGGACAATAGACCATGAACAGAATGCTTGTCTGATAAACATAGGCGCTTACCATGATTTGCCGGAAGAGGAACAATTTATTTTTATTTACAATTCGGAAATATTTTTGTTTACACTTCAAATGTGCAGCATTAATGATACAACAAAAGCATGGGAACTAAAAAAATATATTTCATTAACTGATTCAGATAAAATCAACGAAGAACAGTTGATAATGATTTTTAAAGAAGCTTTATCGAAATATAAATACAATGGGCTTCCTGATGGATATAAACAGCAGTTTGAAATGAAAATAAATTTTTAATGAGGACTCTTTTCAGGATATATTCAGCCATAACAGGAAAGACTATATCCGAGAGGTGAAAAATATGTCCAAACAAGGAATGAACCGTCCTGACAGAACGCATACACAGCCAAGAAATGACGTTCCTCCTGTCCCTGAGATACAGGGAAAAGCCAAGCATGGCAAGGATCACGTCAAGCCTATAATCGCAGGCACTGTGTCCCCGAACCAGAAGGTCTTTCATTCGGTGCCACACAGCATTGAAAAGCCAATATCGAAGGTCTATCCGGTCATTGACAACGACCTTGCAAGAGATAATGTGGAAAACGACATCACTGCAGCTGACCTGCAGGACTTATGATCGAATACCATTTCAAGCCGTTTCGGATACTCCGGAACGGCTTCATTTTGGTAAAATTTTGATATTCCGGACTGTGGATAAAAAAATCACAAAAATTTGCAAAATGGTCTTGCTTTTTTTGTAGAAATGATATATAATATATATGTTATGCAAAGTCTGTTTTAAAGTCAGCTTTAGGGGACTGAGCAAATTCTGAAAAGGAGTATGTACATATGATTTATTCTCATGAGGTTGAAAAAATGTGTCCTGTGGCGCAAGGCGTCGCTCACGGCGCAGCACCGATCCCGGAAGAAGCAAAATGGGTAAAGGCTAAGGAAATCAAGGATATTTCCGGCTTTAC
>JAFLUI010000035.1 GCA_022508825.1 Oscillospiraceae bacterium | reverse complement strand
ATATTCCTTGAAGAAGATAAACTCCTTGCTATTCTTCCCGAAAATCATAGACTTACTGAATATGAAAAAGTCCCTTTGTCCGAACTGTGTACCGAACCGTTTATGCTGCTTGAAAAAGGAGCGAAAGCAGAGATCTCCGAGATCTTTGAGAAAAACGGTTTAATACCGAATGTGCGCTTTACAACATGGGACGACTATGCTGTTATGTCAATGATCGAAAGCGGTCTGGGAGTAAGTATTCTTCCTCAGCTTATAATGAAACGTATTCCGTACAATATCGTAATAAGGGAGTTGGACGTGCCTGCATACCGCAATATTGGTATTGCTTTCAGAGAAAAGAGGACTCTGTCATTGGCAGTCAAGAGATTTCTGGATTATCTGGATTTCCGATATGCAAAATAGTGACTTCCATTGAACGCAACAAAGATCCCGGCTGCTTCCAACAGGAAATCAGCCGGGATATATCATTTTATACACATATTTTAAATTGATCACCGCAGTATATTTCCCCTTGACATTTTATTCTATTTGTGATATGATAAATGTAAAATAAATATGACTGTAATTTATATATGATAGTAAATGTTATATTACTATCTAATATAGCATATTACTTTCCTTTTGTCAAGACGAATATTGGAACAAATCCCGGGAGGTTGAAATTATTTATATGGATAATCAGGAAATCAAAAAAATACAGGAAGCAATATTGTCTGTGCTTCCCGTATGGTACTGCAATATTGAAAAACCTATCAAGCAGGTGCTTGACGAAAAAGTGAGTCTGGATATGTACTACTGCATCAAGACTCTGCAGTGTACAGGACCGCTTACCATGTCCGAGCTTGCACGCTATATCAAAGTGCCTAAACAGCAAATGACCAAGCTTGTAAACAGACTGGTAGAGCAGGATTTTGCAAAACGTATTTATGACCCTTCTGACAGGAGGATAATTAAAATCGAACTTACCGACAGCGCACTGCAATATATAGACCGGTTTTTAGCACAGGATATGGAATGTTATCAGAAATTAGTGGAGCAGATGGACGAAACAGACCGCAATGACTTTTTTAATGCAATGAACACACTGTCACGTATTCTGTACAATATACAAAATAAATGATCGTCCGGTATAAAAATGGACTGGGAGGACTGTGGATGGATAGACTTCTGTTGATAATTATAAGAAATCTGATAATAATACCGCAGGAGTATCTGAAGCTGCGTAAATACGCAAATCGATCCAATAACTACACGGAAGAAGAACGATATGGATATTTCCGGACTATTTTTCAAAAAGCTATCCAAACGGGAAATATTGATCTGAAGGTATATGGACAGGAAAATATTCCAAAAGAGAATGGATTTATGCTTTACTCAAACCATCAGGGTAAATTTGATCTTCCCGCGATCGTCTCGACCTGTGATAACCCTATCGGAGTGGTATTTAAAAAAGAGCTTTACAGAAATCATTTCGTGAAGCTGCTGGCAGACAGCACCTTTTCTTTTCCGATAGACCGGAAAAATGCAAAGCAGTCAATGAGTGTCATCCGCAGGGTCATTGAAGAGGTCAAAAAGGGACGCAGCTATCTGATTTTCCCGGAGGGCGAAACCAGCAAAAGCAATAAAATGACGGATTTTCATACCGGGAGCTTCCGCTGTGCAATAAAAACACATTGTCCTATAGTACCTGTGGTACTTGTCGACAGCTTTAAACCATTTGACGAAAAGGGCTGCGGAAAAACACAGGTGCAGATACATTATCTGCCGCCAATATACTATAATGAATACAAAGATATGACATCCGCCGATCTGGCATCGTTTGTACGGGAAAGAATAAAACAAACGATAGAGACTTTTTATGATTGAGAATTTGCGGAACACTGCATGAGAGGGACAGCCTTGCGAAAAAATGACAGCTGAAAGTTGACTTTCCTGCTGAAATATGGTATAATAGCAAAAACGTCCTTGGCTGTCAGGGACGGTTTGCTTTTCGGGAAGGACTGATAAAATGGTTTATCTTGATAACGCTGCTACCACCCGTCCCTGTGAGCCTGCCGTATCGGCGGTATTTCAGAATATGGTGGAGGATTACGGAAATCCCTCGTCCCTGCATAAGATCGGGCTTATTGCCGAGCAGAACCTGACGGAAGCAAGGAAGTCTGTTGCTGCCGCTCTGGTATGTGACCCTCAGTGCATAGTGTTTACTTCCGGAGCTACGGAGTGCAACAACACCGCTGTTTTCGGCATCGCAAAGAATTACGGAAAGCGGAAAAAGAAAATAGTAGTGTCCGCTGTGGAGCACCCCTCCGTTTCCGAGCCTGTAAAGCAGCTTGAGGAGCAGGGCTTTGAGGTCGTCCGCGTAAAGCCTTCCCGTGACGGGACTATCGCCGCAGAGGACTTCATCGCTGCTGTGGACGAGAACACCTGTCTTGCATCCTGCATGATGGTCAACAACGAAACAGGAGCGATACAGCCTGTTCGCAGGATATTTTCAGCCATAAAAAGAGATCACCCCGAGTGCATCACTCACTGCGATGCAGTTCAGGGCTTTATGAAAATTCCTATAAAGTCCGCGGAGCTTTTTGCGGACGTGATAGTAGTCTCGGGACACAAGGTACACGCTGTAAAGGGCGTGGGAGCTATGTATATCCGCAAGGGGATACGTGTGGCTCCGCTGCTTCTGGGCGGGGGACAGGAAAAAAATCTCCGCTCGGGCACTGAGTCCGTACCGCTTATCGCGGGCTTCGGAGCGGCTGTGCGTGCTCTTATGCCGACAATGCCGATAGCAAGCGACAATGCGGACAAGATACGCACCTATCTGCTAAAAAAGCTTGCCAATCTGGAATATGTGACGGTAAATTCGCCTGTGGAAAGCAGCTCTCCCTACATAATAAATTTTTCTGTGGAGGGGATACGCTCCGAAATAATGCTCCACTATCTTGAGGAGCGGGAGATATATGTATCAAGCGGCTCTGCCTGCGCAAAGGGAGCCCACAGCTCGGTGCTTTCCGAAATGGGGATACCGTCCAAGCTTGCGGACTCCGCGATACGTGTGTCTCTGAGCCGGACTACCACAATGGGAGAGATAGACCAGCTTATAAATGCCATTCGGGAGGGGTATTCTTCTCTTGCAAAGACTAAATAGAATCAGGATTAAAAAGAGCTCTGCTGTGGGGTGAGATTATGGGATACACAAGAGCGGAAATTTTACAAAAATGCAAAGAAGCATTCCGGAATATTCCTGTCTTTTACAAAGCAGACGTTGTCAATTACCGTGGTATAACCACAGATACCGGCGAGCTTTACAGTGAACTTGTTTCCGGATTTATAATTGATGATCTGTCAGGCTTCTGCAGCGGTATTCCTGAGATATCAAGAAGCAGCTCATATTTTGTAAAAGAGCATGATGGTCATTATGATCCGGGAACCAATCGTGTGGAGGAAATCACTGCAATGCAGCTGTATAGTCAATGCAAAGATAATGCTCCGCTCGATCATATCGGAAGTATCATTGATTATCAGACGCCGCTTAAAAATGTCAGAGCGGATAAGGCAGGCAAAATTGATCTGCTTAGTATAATTGACCGGACGGTTTATATATTGGAGCTGAAAAAGTCTGACAGTACCGAAACAATGCTGCGCTGTGTTCTTGAGGGTTATACATATCTGAAAACAGCAGACAGAAAAAAGCTTCTATCGGATTTTAAACTTCCCGACAGCTGTGAGGTCAAAGCAAGCCCCCTTGTTTTTTACGGCGGCGTACAGTGGGCGGAAATGCAGGGGGAACGTCCTGCTCTGAAACAGCTGATGAAAATGCTGGACTGCAAACCGTTTTATCTGACAGAAAAAAGCGGAAAATATTATGTTACTGAGGAATGAATATGAAAAAATAGGCTTTGAAACATTCTGGGGCGGTGTTCTCGGAATAATATCTATTTCAGCGGTTATTGCTGAGATGATTCTGGGTGGGATAACTCCTGCTTCGGCAGCGTCTGCTGTAAAAGATATTTCAGGAACGCTGATAGTGGTAATATTGCTTTTCTTTGCGATCAAACAACTGATTCCAAAAAAGGCAAAGGATTTTAAAGGCATTTTTAAAAACGAAATGGAAAAGGTGATTACAAAATACAAGCCGCTGATCAAAGCTGATGAAGAGACAGAAGGTCGGTATGTCATCGCTTCAAAGATCGACTCTCTGTTTGATAACAATACAGGAAGCTACATTCGGCTATTTGATTTTGATTACCGATCAAAGCTTACATTTGCTGTATCAAAAACTCTTTTTATCGGAAGATCAAAAGAGGAGTTTTCTGAGCAGGGCAAGATCATAAGCGATATTTCTCACAAGATCAGTACAAGCTATGACGGTATTGTTTCATGTAATGCTGAAAAGGACGGATTTACTATCAATTTTCAGAATGAGCTTTGTACCACAGAAGATGCTGCTTTAGCCGCTCAGATTGTTGATAATGTCATTTTATTGTATATTGCGGAGTATAAAAAATAACTATGAAAATATATATCCACAGAGGACAAAATCAGATCGGCGGATCAATAATCGAAATCTCCACAGACAGCACAAGAATCATTCTTGATGCAGGCATTACGCTTGATGAGGGCGAAACTGTCACTGTTCCGCAAATTGACGGGCTGTTTACAGGAAAAAAGAAATACGACGGTATCTTTATATCTCATTACCATTCCGATCATATAGGATTGCTGCAATATATTGTTGACGGTATTCATGTCTGGATGGGTGAAAAAAGCTTTGATATTATCCATTCGTCCAATAATTACAGAAAACTTCCTACAAGCTTCACGCCCAACTATATGCATGACCGTGAGCCTATCATAATCGGAAATATCACAATTACGCCCTTTCTCTGCGACCACTCGGCATATGATTCCTATATGCTGTTGTTAGAGGGAGAGGGGCGGAAAATTTTATATACGGGTGATTTCAGGGCGAATGGCAGACCGGATTATGATGATTTGTTAAATTCTCTGCCAAAGGCGGACGCTGTTATTATTGAAGGAACAACACTGTCAAGAACTGACGGCATACGGAACATTGAGGAACAAAAGCTTGAAGAGATCGCTGTACAATATCTTTCAAAGCACAAGGGACCCTGCTTTATCCTCATGTCCGCCATGAACATAGACAGGCTCATAACTATAGCCAATACGGCAAAGCGTACCGGTCGTGTACTGCTGGAAAATGTGTACACTGCCGGAATTGCCGAAGCATCGGGAGCGGCAGAGGTTATGCCGGACAGATCAAATAATATTCGTGTATTCCAGATAAGTCAGGACGAGCATGACCTTTTATTGCGATACGGTGATGCAAAGATCAGCAAAAACGAATTTCCGGACATTTCGTTCATCATGTGTATCAGGCAATCAAGGCTTATGCGCAAGTATCTGGAAAAACGCAGCAAGGAATTTTCTTTTGAAGATGGGGTTCTGTTTTACGGAATGTGGAAAGGGTATCAGGAGAATAAGGAAATGGCAGACTTTCTTGAATTTATGCAGGATAAGGGCGTTAATATACATACACTTCATACAAGCGGTCATGCCGATCAGGAAACCATAGATAAGCTGATACAGCGAACTTCCCCTGAAATGATCATTCCGGTTCATACGGAAAATGCAGACTGGTTCAACAGGTATGAAAATGTCTGCAGTGTTATCAATGACAGATCTGAGATCAGCATTTGAATACAAACCGTTTGAAATCGTCTGTATTATTGTGGCGTCACTTACGGCAAAGACCGTAGGTAAAACGCGTCTGTATTGCCGTATATATGTGAAAACAGCCTAACGCAATGTGCGATAGGCTGTTTTTGAATATTCATATATTCTATAAATTCCTTTACTCCGCATCCTGCAGGGCATCGTAACCGCTTTCGCCTGTTCTTACCCTGATGACGTCCTCAACATCGTAGACGAATATCTTTCCGTCGCCGATGTGACCTGTGTAAAGAGCCTTTCTTGCGGCTTCAACAACAGTCTCAACAGGGACTCTGCACACTACTACTTCAACCTTTACCTTAGGCAGCAGAGTAGCTTCAACAGGGATACCGCGGTATCTTTCTCCTGCGCCCTTCTGTGTGCCGCAGCCGAGGATATTTGTAACGGTAAGACCCGTCACGCCGATATTTTCAAGCTCTCTTTTAAGCTCCTCGAACTTGTTCTGCTTGCAGACAACGGACACCTTGGTGTACTTGTTCTTTGCGTCTGAAAGTCTGTCGATGTGGGGTCTCTCCGATATTGTGACAGGCACTGCTGCACCTTCGGGGACAACCTCGGACTCATGTGTAGTCTCGCCTGTGAAGATAGAAATTGAATTAGGCATAAAGTCTGCATAAGAGGATATAAGACCGTGCTCGGTAACGTCCAGACCTCTTGTTTCTTCCTCAACTGAAGCACGGAGACCTAATGTAGCTTTGATAACAAAGAATGTGATTGTGATGGTCACTGCTGTCCATGCAGCTACAGACAGGATAGCAAGACACTGCAAGCCAAGAAGCTTTGCTCCTCCGCCGTAGAAAAGACCGCCCAGAACGTTTCCGTCTGCGTCTGCAATGGAATAGTCGGGGACAGCGGGATTTGCCAGAAGTCCTACCGCAAATGTTCCCCAGATGCCGTTCATCATATGTACGGCAACTGCACCCACGGGGTCGTCGATGTAAAGAACGTTGTCAAGGAGCCATACTCCGAAGACTACCAGCAGACCGGATACTGCGCCTACTACAGCAGCTCCTGCAGCGTCAAGGACGTCGCATCCGGCTGTTATGCCGACGAGTCCTGCCAGTGAAGCGTTAAGACACATTGAAACGTCCGGCTTGCCGTATTTTACCCATGTGAATACCATGCAGACCACTGTTGCGATAGCGGGAGCGATAGTTGTTGTAAGGAAGATGGAACCAAGCTGGGGAACGGAAGTCGCAGCCGCACCGTTGAAGCCGTACCAGCCGAACCAGAGGATAAAGCATCCCAGAGCGCCGAGAGTAAGGGAGTGACCGGGGATGGCGTTTACCTTTGTGACCTTGCCTGTCTGCTTGTCGGTGACGAATTTTCCGATACGGGGTCCGAGAATCTTTGCGCCGATAAGAGCGGAAACACCGCCTACCATGTGGATAGCGCAGGAGCCTGCGAAATCATGAAAGCCAAGCTGTGCAAGCCAGCCGCCGCCCCATATCCAGTGAGCCTCGATGGGGTAGATGAGTCCGCTTATCACAGCAGAGTATGCGCAGTAGGAAAGGAATTTTGTCCTTTCCGCCATTGCTCCTGAAACGATGGTTGCTGTTGTTGCACAGAAAACCATGTTGAATACAAAGCCTGACCAGTCAAAATTTTCGTATGATGTGAAGATGTCAAATCCGGGCTTTCCTATAAGACCCAGGACATCCTCTCCCAGAAGAAGACTGAAGCCAATGAGAATAAATATAGGAACACCAAGGCAGAAGTCCATAAGGTTTTTCATGATGATGTTTGCCGCGTTCTTTGCACGGGTGAAACCGGTCTCCACCATTGCGAAGCCTGCCTGCATAAAGAATACCAGTGCAGCTCCTATCAGGAACCATACGGCAAAGACCTGACTGCCTACTTCATTTGTTATTGTCTCCATTACATTTGCGTCCATGTTGAATCCCTCCTAAAAGTAAAAGCAAGAGCGCCGCAGGTAAATTGCCTCATTGCAATCTGCCTACAGCGCCCTTGCTGTTTTCTATGATTTTATTATACGCTATGTAATTTGATTTGTCAAGGCTTTTTTTGAAGTTTATGCAACTTTTAGATAATAAACTTGCATTTTGAAATACTTTTAGCTATTGTGATTAAATAATATTGCAATATTTTGAATAGTAAATTGCAAAATTGAAGCGGGATATGCAGAAATCTAAAAATCCGGTGTTGACTTTTGCATGGGAGCGTGGTAATATATATGTGTGCGAATGTGGTGAAACAGTAACACGGCAGCGGGTATGTGATTACATAACAGTAATGGGATATCTGCTGCGATTGAGGGTGCAACTCCCTCCATTTGCACTATTATATTAAATTCAAGTTTTAGCACAAATATTAAAGGAGAAAGCCGGTATCACGACTTTCTCCTTTTTATTAATATTCATTTTCCGAATACCAGTAAGGCTCCTCTGTGGATTCCTCCCAAGTGGGTTCTGTTTCCTCGGTATCCTCCGTCTCCCATGTGTCGTCCTGAGTTTCCTCTGTCCCGGCGGTGGCTGCCGTTTCCGTGCTCTCTGCAGGAGCGGGACTGCCGCCGTTCGGAAGTATCACTATCGCCTGACGGTGCATCTGGTCGTACCGGGTCTCGAATTTGTTGATGTTGTAGTCGATGATGCCCTTCATGGGGTCGTTGAGGGTGACAAGGTCTCCGCTGATGTTGAAGCCTGCCAGCACGAAGCAGTGCTCGTTAAGATACCAGTCAAGCTGCTCTCCCGTGACGTTGTCGTACCATGTCTCGTAATATTCGGGCTCGATCATTCCGTCGGTAGCCCAGCAAAGGACGGGTGTCCCCGCTGCAAGATAGTCATAAAGCACATCGGGATGGGACCCTGAGATGTTCTTTACCGTAAATCCGCCCCCGTGATCGGCAATATAGGAGTTCGCCGCTTTTACAATGGCGCCGGAAAAGCATCCGTAGCCCGTTCCGAAGGGGTCTCCGATAAAATAATCAAAGAAGCTGTCCTTGTAAGTCTTGCCGTCCTCGGTTCGGGCGTTTCCCCAGCTTTTTGGAAGGTAGTTCTTTGCAAGGTCGGTCTTTTCGGCGTCAAAGCCCCAGTGTCTGAGCAGGATGGTCAGGGCGGTGATCTCGCAGCCTACGGGAAGCTCCGGAAGCTGGAGGATATTCTCCATATCTATGTAGACGGAATTGCTGTCGTAATCCTTCCGGACACGGCTGGTGATGATAGTCCTGCTTGCGGTGGTGCCTGAGCTTTCCTCATCAGAGCTTTCTACGGTTTCCCCGGGGACGGCAGTGACTTCGCTTTCGGACATGGACTCCGTGGGCTCTTCTGAATCTTCGGAGAGGGCAGTCACAGTGTCAGACTCTGTCTCCGTGTCAGCCTCTGCAAGGACGGTGATATCGTTATAGACAGGCTCTTCCGCACCGTCATCGGAGCCGAAGCTGATGCGTCCCGTCAGTGCCAGAAGGACCACCGTTATAAGTATCAGCCCGCAGACCGTCAGCAGGGTCAGCCATAAAATAAGTGCGTTTGTAGTTTCCTTTTTTTTCAAAACAATGTCAACCCGACTTTCATAAAATCAATAGATACAATTATTATATCATATTGTCAGGAAATATTTGTGAATATATTATGAAAACCCTTGTCCGGTATTGCTTTTTTTATGGAAATATTGTATAATGAAATAAATATGTTAAGGCAAGCCTTATCAGCCGACCTTATCTCTTCGGGGGGATCTTCGTTGAAAAATAAACCTATACGATTCATTACGATCAGTCTTGTTGTCGTAATATGCGCTTGTATTGTACTGTTTACTGTTCTTGGTGTGATCATGAACAGGAAAAGCGTTGAGACCATAGATGATGTGGGTAAAATGTATATGTACGGTCTTAACGAGCGTATCTCAAAGCATTTCAAGACCATTATTGATACGCGTCTGGAATTTCTGGACAGCGTTATAGAGAATGTTCCTCCTGAGGATTTCCGGAACGATTACGAGGAAATGTGCAGACAGCTTATATACAGCGGAGAAGCCCGCGGTTTTACCAGTATATCATTTTTCACCGAGGAAGGTCCGGCGGAGGTAGTCTACGGAGACAGAGCAGAGCCGGTAAGACCCGTCCAGTTCATAGGTTCTCTTAAAGACGGAAAAAAGAAGATCGCCATCGCAAAGGATGAGTATGGCGGAGATGTGGTATTGTTAGGCATACCTGCCGCTTATACAATGAAAGACGGCAGAGAAAGTATGGCTATAGTTGCGGGGATACCAATTTCCACTGTAAAAAGGATACTTGCACTTGATGATGAAAGCGATATAGTGTTCTCCCATGTTATAATCAAGGACGGACAATATATTATAAAAAATATATCGGACAACTCTCCCGAAGAAAATTACTTTGACAGGCTAAGGTCCCGCGCCGATAATGCCGAAGAGACTCAGTATATTGAAGAGTATATCGGAGAACTGATGACATCAATGGAAAATAATGAGGATTTTTCCTCTGTACTGGACATTGTGTCTGAACGGCGTCATATTTACTGCACCTCTCTGCCCTACAGTGAATGGTATCTGGTTACGGTGATGCCATACGGTGAGATGAACGAGACAGTAAGCAATTTTATCAATGCGTGGATACGGATCGCTGTGCTTACAGGCGGAGTTATTCTCATTATGATCGGTATTATCTTCTCGTTCTATTACAGAATGACCGGAAGGCAGATAAAAGAGCTTAAAGCTGCCCGTACTGCCGCAGAAAATGCAGACAAGGCAAAAAGCGAGTTCCTTTCAAATATGAGCCATGATATCCGTACCCCCATGAACGCTATTATGGGAATGACGGCTATTGCTACGGCTAATATAGACAACAAGGATCAGGTCAAAAACTGTCTGAAAAAGATAACACTGTCCGGAAAGCACCTTCTGGGACTTATCAATGACGTGCTGGATATGTCCAAGATCGAAAGCGGAAAGTTCACTCTTAATATGGAGCATCTCTCTCTCAGAGAGGTCATGGAGAACATCGTAAACATCGTACAGCCTCAGATAAAGGCAAAAAATCAGCGGTTCGATGTGTTCCTGTACGCTATCGAGGATGAGAACGTATACGGTGACAGCGTGCGTCTGAATCAGGTCATAATCAACCTGCTGTCAAATGCGGTCAAATTTACTCCCGAGGGAGGCAAGATAACTGTTTCGCTTTACGAAGAGGATTCGCCTCTGGGAGAAAAATATACACAGGTACATATCGTTGTAAGTGATACAGGCGTGGGTATGTCCCCCGAGTTCAAAGAGACCATATTTGAATCCTTCACCCGTGAGGACAGTAAGCGCATACAGAAGACTGAGGGCACAGGTCTCGGAATGGCGATCACAAAGTACATTGTGGACGCTATGAAGGGCACTATCAATGTTGAAAGCGAGCAGAACAAGGGTACCACCTTCCATGTTATTATAGACATGGAGAAGGCATCGGAGCAGGAGGAAGATATGCAGCTTCCAGGATGGCGTATGCTTGTGGTGGACGACGACGAAATGACCTGCAAGAGCACTGTTGCGTCCCTGAAAGAAATGGGCATAACCGCTGACTGGACTCTCGAAGGAGAAGAGGCAGTGGAAATGGTGAGCCGCTGCCATAATGAAAAGAATGATTATCAGGTACTGCTTCTGGACTGGAAGCTTCCGGGAATGAGCGGTGTTGAAACTGCCAGAGAGGTACACAAAAAGCTTGGAGATAATGTTCCTATCTTTATTATTTCCGCATATGACTGGGCAGATATTGAGACGGAAGCAAGGGATGCAGGTGTGACCGGCTTTATTTCAAAGCCCCTGTTCAAGTCCACGCTTTACTACGGTCTGAGACAGCTTATGTCGGGAACTCCTGTGCAGGAGCAGTCCGAGGCGGAGGAAGATCCGGGCGAGGGTCTTGAAGGACGCCATATCCTTGTTGCCGAGGACAACGATCTTAACTGGGAGATCGCCAACGAGCTGCTGTCTGCCTGCGGACTCATACTTGACCATGCAGAAAACGGCAGGATATGCGTCGAAATGTTTGAAAAGGCAGAGACAGGATACTATGATGCTGTGCTGATGGATATCCGTATGCCTGAAATGACAGGCTATGAAGCTGCGCAGGCGATACGCAGGCTTGACCGTCCCGATGCGGGTCTGCCTATCATAGCAATGACTGCGGACGCATTTGCAGAGGACGTGAAAAAGTGTCTTGACTGCGGCATGAATGCACATATCCCCAAGCCTATAGATGTCCGCGAGGTTCTTCGGGTGCTCAAGATCAATATAGAACAAAGCAAATAGCACCGTTTTTTGATTTTCCTATTGACAAAAATATCTAATATATGATATAATAAACCATGACTATGGCAGCGGCGGGACCGTTTGCCTGAGACGCAGCAATACTATTTATTGAGTTATTTGGAGGGGTCATTAATGAGCTTGATAGACGATCTTAAAGCATTAGGCGCAAATACGGACGAGGCACTGGGACGTTTTATGGGAAATGCCTCTCTCTACGAGCGTATGCTTGGTAAGCTTCCGCCTGCAGTAGAGAGCAATCAGGTCATGCCCTGCTTTGAATCGGGGGATAATCAGGGAGCGCTTGAAAAGGCACATACTCTTAAAGGCGTAACAGGAAATCTTTCTCTCACACCTTTGTATAAAGCCTATTCCGATGCCGTGACCCTTCTGAGAGACAATAAGCCTGACGAGGCAAAGGAAATAATAGAAAAGATACTTCCCGTTCAGGATGAATTTATTGCCTGCATAGAAAAAAATAAGTAGTTCAGATTCTTTGATTTTATTTTTTAGGAGGGGCTCTGTGAAAAATACTATTCTGATCGTTGATGATATGGAGATCAACAGAGTGATCTTAGCCGAAGGCTTCAAGGACGAATACCAGATCGTGGAAGCGGAAAACGGCAAGGAGGCTGTTGATATCATTAATTCAAATGATGATATCGCGGCTGTACTGCTGGATCTTATAATGCCTGTAATGGATGGCCTTGATGTACTTAAGGAAATGAACAGCAGCGGTATCATCAACCATGTACCGGTGTTCATTATCACCGCATCGAACACTGAACAGACTCTGGTGGACGCTTATAACCTGGGCGCGGTGGATATTATTTCCAAGCCGTTTGTCATGAACTTCCTTAAGTGCAGAATTTCCAGTGTTATTGAGCTTTACAGACACAGAAACGAGCTGGAGGAGGTCGTTGCCGAGCAGGTCAAGACCCTTAACCGTATCAATAAATCAATGGTGGAGACCCTTGCGTCTGTTATCGAGTTCCGTGACTGTGAGTCGGGAGAGCACGTCAAGCGCATAAGCGGCATCACCGAGATCCTTATGAATGCTGTCAACGAGATGTACCCAGAATATAATTACACTCCATTGGAAATAGAAAAGATATCTATGGCTTCTATCCTGCACGATGTGGGAAAGATAGCTATCCCTGACGGCATCCTCAACAAGCCCGGCAGGCTTACAAATGAGGAGTTCGACATAATGAAGCAGCACACCACAAAGGGCTGTGAGATCCTTGAAAGTATGCCCGAGGGAATACTTGATAAGGATGTTTACAAATACAGCTACGATATCTGCCGCCATCACCACGAGCGCTGGGACGGCAGGGGATATCCCGATGGTCTCAAGGGAGAAGAGATCTCTATATGGGCTCAGATCGTTGCTGTTGCGGACGTTTACGACGCGCTGACCTCTCCAAGAGTTTACAAGGCAGCCTTTACGCACGAAAAGGCAGTTGAGATGATCTTCAACGGAGAGTGCGGCACCTTCAATCCCAAGATGCTTGAAGCGTTCAAGCAGTCTATGGATAAATTTAAGCGCTGAGTCATATAATTACATAAAAACCGCAAAGGCTGAGCCTTTACCCTTTCCGTTATTTTGTTTTGAAATAACTTGTGGGTTTGTGGCTCGGTAACGTCAGAAAGCTTCTGCACCGTTACCTGCTTGAGGCGGTTTTTTTGTATATGATAGGGCAAAGGATGATGTCAATGAAAAAACATATTATTGCTGTCCTGTGTATTCTGACCGTCTCGGCGCTTGCGGGAGCCTTGTTTCCGGGTCTTGCCGCCGCTGACAGTGTGGCTCTGGCGGTGATCGCATTTGCGGTCTACGCTGCTGTTTGCCATGTCAGACACAGAAAGAAGGGCGGATGCAGCAGCTGCGGAGGCTGTTCCGGATGTGCTTATCAGGGGGATTGTGAAAATGGAAGCAAAAGTAAATTACAGGATACTGCAGGAAAAGATAATAAAGAGTCTGGATGGTGAGAAGCCTCCAAGACTGCTTCTGCACAGCTGCTGCGCTCCCTGTTCAAGTGCAGTGCTGGAGTATCTGACCGAATATTTCGCAATAACCATATTCTACTATAACCCCAATATCTATCCCGAAGAAGAATTTCTCCACCGCATAGAGGAGCAGAAGCGTCTTATAGGGGAGCTTCACTGCAAAAATCCGGTGTCCTTTATAGAGCAGGGCTGGCAGCAGGAGCGGTTTTATGAGGCTGTCAAGGGTCTGGAGCATATCCCCGAGGGCGGGGAGCGGTGCTTCGCCTGCTACAGGCTTCGTCTGGAGGAGACTGCAAGACTTGCGGCAAATATGGGGTTCGATTATTTTACCACCACCCTGTCTGTAAGCCCCTATAAAAATGCTGCTAAGTTAAATGAGATAGGGGAGGAGCTGGGCGAAAAATACGGTGTGAAGCATCTGCCATCCGACTTCAAGAAAAAGGACGGCTACAAGCGGAGCATTGAGCTGTCCCGGAAGTACGGTCTGTACCGTCAGGATTACTGCGGGTGTGTATTTTCGCAAAGAGAGCGGCAGGCTCAGATTTAAAAGGCGGGATAGTGTGAAGATAGCAGCATGGAATGTAGAAAGATTAAAGCATAAAAAAGATCTGAATGCTATACTCTCGGAGTGCGGCAGAATATCTGCCGATATACTTGTCCTTACGGAAACCGATGAGCGCGTAACACCTGAGTATAAGAATTGTTTCAGGACTCCTTTATTAAAAGGCATATCAACCCCTTCCGTATATGCTGATACGGAAAATCGTGTTTCTGTTTTTACAAACTATGAATGTGTCGGCAGGCTTCCGACTTACGATGAAAAGACCGCTGTCTGTGCAGTGCTTCGTACCGAAAAGGGTGATCTGCTTGTCTATGGTACAATTATGGGAATAAACGGAAATCGCAGGACTTCATATCGTGAAGATCTGGTACGGCAGCTTGAAGATATAAACCGATATGTCAAAGAAGGGTATAATATCTGTGTGGCGGGTGATTTTAACTGTTCGTTCGGCGACAACTATTATTTCACCAATTACGGACGAGATCAGATGCTCAAAGTATTTTCAGATCATAATATTGACATTCTGACAAAGGACAGACCTGAATGTATCGACCATATCGCCATTTCAAATACATTTATTGGCAATGCCGGATTTTGCATAGAGGAATGGAACTATGATAAAAGCCTGTCAGACCACAAGGGTATTGCCGTTACGATACAATAGGGGAGGATCGGTATGCAGAACGCCAGACTGTTTGAAATAGTCTATATCCTGCTGGAAAGCGGAAGCGTCACAGCTGCTAAGCTGGCAGAGCGGTTTGAGGTCTCCGTCCGGACGATATACCGGGACATTGACGCCCTCTCACAGGCAGGAGTACCGGTCTATGCGGAGCGGGGAAAGGGCGGGGGTATCCGTCTTATGGAGGGGTACTCCATAGAAAGATCCCTGCTGTCCGAAAGCGAACGGACGGAAGTCCTGTCAGCCCTGCAGGGATTTTCAGCGATGATGGGCAAGGGGAATGCTCTGGAAAAGCTTTCGGCGTTTTTCGGCATGGAAAACGAAAGCTGGCTTGATGTTGATCTCAGCAACTGGTGCGGTTCCGACAAGGACGTCTTTAAGCTGATACGGGGAGCTATAACCGAGCGGCATATTTTGTCCTTTGATTACTATAGTCCCAACGGGGATGTGTCCTCACGAAGCATCCTGCCCACAAAGCTGAGATTCAAGAGCAGGACATGGTACTGTCAGGGCTTCTGCCTTGAAAAAAGGGCAATGCGTATCTTCAAGCTAAGCAGAATGAAACAGGTCTCGGTGTCGGACGACCACTTTGATGCCGCGGATATCCCGGACGAAGACCCTGTGGAGAATTTTGTAAAAAATCAGAGCGGGACAAAGATAACTTTAAAAATTGGCGGAGAAATGACGTTCCGCATCTATGACGACTTTGATGAGTCGGATATAACAAGACTTCCTGACGGGGATTTCATGGTCACGGTCTCTTACCCGGTGGACGGATGGGTCTACGGTCTGATACTCTCCTACGGTGAGAATGCGGAGGTCATTGAACCTAAGTTTATGAGGGACGAGTTGAGACGTATCACAGAAAATATAAAAAATAAATACTGAATATGACAGACAGATGTCATGTTTACAGTGATATAATAAAAATCGGAAGTAAAAAGGCTGAGCCTTTACCCATTCCGTTGCGTACTGCATCGGTAAGGGCAGGGGAATGACACGGAAGCATAATTGCTTCTGTATTTCTGCCTGACTAAGGCTTCCGATCAAATTTTTTCAGGAGGAAAAGCATATGGAAAAACAACTTATCTGTCAGAGCTGCGGTATGCCGATGACCGAGGAGTCTCAGTTCGGAAGGAACGCTGACGGCTCAAAAAACGAGGAATACTGCTGCTACTGCATGAAGGACGGCGTACTTGGGGAGTGTACATTGGAGCAGATGATAGATATCTGCGCTCCCATTGAGGTCAAGGAGGGTATCTGTCCTGACGAGGACACCGCCCGCAAAAAGCTTGCAGAGTATCTGCCGACGCTTAAACGGTGGCAACAAGGCTGAGCCTTGACCCATATTCTCCACATCGTTTGCAGACAACAGACAAACACGGAGGGATATGCAGCCCCCACTGCATCGAAAGGTGCGGTGGGGTTTAGTCTTTCTAACGGTCTTTTTGTAAATAAAAAATTTTTTCTCAAAACCCCTTGACAGCTAATTTAAATTAGCTTATAATAAAATTAGCTAATTACGATTAGCCGTAGGGGGCGCCGCTATGACTACAAAGCAAAAAATATTGAAAGAAGCGTTAAATCTGTTTGCCGAGAAAGGATATAATGCGGTATATGTCGGAGAGATAGCTGAAGCTGTCGGTATTAAAGCTCCGTCACTTTATAAGCATTATAAAAGCAAACAGGACATCTTTAACGCTATCCTTGAGGAAATGAAAAAAAGCTATGATGAGCAGGCTCTCACACTGAATATGAGCGGCAGCAATGCCGAAACAGACGCAAATATATTTTCAGCGATCTCCGAGGATAAACTCGTGCAAATTGGGGTAAATCTCTTCTCTTATTTCCTGCACGATGATTATGCGAGCAAATTCCGTAAAATGCTGACGGTAGAGCAATTCCGTAATCCGGATCTGTCTCTGCTGTATCAAAGGCAATATGTGGATGATCCTCTGTCATATCAGGCGGCAATGTTTTCTTTGCTTTCGGCGAACAGCTTTCTGATTATGGAAAACGCGGATATAATGGCACTGCATTTCTATTCTCCGATTTATATGCTGCTTACGGTGTGCGACCGACAGCCTGAAAGAGAAAATGAGATCCTGCACTTGATTGAACAACACATAAGGCAGTTTAACAGACTGTATTGCAAGGAGAAATCAAAATGAAAATCGTTATTATACACGGACAGAACCACAAAGGCAGTTCTTATCATATCGGTCGAATGCTTGCTGAGAAGATCGATCCAGGTAATATAATCGCAGAGTTTTTTCTGCCAAAAGCTCTGAATCACTTTTGTTTAGGGTGTTATCAGTGTGTGGAAGATGAAACAGCTTGTCCGTTCTACGCTGAAAAGAGAGCTATTATGGATAAAGTGGAAAGTGCGGATCTGCTGATCTTCACAACCCCTACATATTGTTTGAGAGCTTCAGCACCGATGAAAGCATTTATTGACTTGAATTTTACATATTGGATGCCGCATAGCCCAAGAAAAACAATGTTTGGGAAAAAAGCAATTGTTGTTTCCGCTGCGGCAGGCGTTGGTATGAAGTCGGCTATCAAAGATATTTCGACTGCGCTTCTATATTGGGGCGTCCCATATGTAAAAAGCTACGGTACAGCATTGCAAGCCGCTAATTGGGAACAGGTATCCGATAAGAAAAAAGCAAAGATCGAACGGGATACTATGAAGCTTGCCAAAAGTATTTCATCTGCAAAGGTCAAAGTCGGTTTCAAAACAAAGGCATTATTCTATATAATGCGAATGATGATAAAAACCTATGATGATACATCATCTGAAAAGAAATATTGGTATGATAACGGGTGGTTAGGCAAAAATCGTCCGTGGAGTTAAAATGAGCCCCCTTTACTTCAAGGGGGCAATTTTTATACCGATAGTATTTCTGCAATATTCTCCGCGATCTCCCTTGGAGTGCCGTTTCCGCTGACGGTCACCGCAGAATTGGCTTTATATAAGGGGATACGGCTGTCGTAAATGAAATTCAGCTCCTCTTTTGTGTTGCTCATTACGATTGGACGGTTCTTATCCCCGGAAATTCTGCCGTAACATACCTCAAATTCCGATTCGATGTAAATTACAATTCCTTTTTCCGAAGCAATTTCCGAGTTTTCCTTTTTGAGCATCGCTCCGCCTCCGCAGGCGATGACTCCCTTTGCTTCGGAAAGCTCCCGAATTACCTCGGTTTCTGTTTCACGAAAATATTTTTCTCCTTTTTCCGAAAATATTTCCGGGATTTGCATTTTTTCCCTCTCCACGATGTACTCATCCATGTCGTAGAAATCACATCCCAGCATTTCAGCCAGAAGCTTGCCTACAGTTGATTTTCCGCATCCCATAAATCCGCAAAGAAAGACTGATCTCATTTTTTTGACCTCGTTTCCTTTTACTTTAGTCATCGTGCTCGCCGGACATATCGGCAGTGTATTCCAATATCTTACTTTTCAGTTCCTCCTCCAGACAGGAGTAAAACATTGCAAAAAGCACATCGGAAAATCCCAGCAAAAACATATTTTTGTTGGTGATTTCCGACAATTCCGGAACGTTTGTGTAGATATATGTCTTGAACCAGTCGGCGGTGAACGGAGGGAGCTTTTTTCCCTTTCTCACAAGATATTTGGTCTCCAGAAACGTTTCGGAGATCATATCCTTGTAGTTTTCCGCTCCCTTGTTCATAACGGTAGTATACAGTCTGTAAAGCTGGTCGTCCGACATAGCGTCATTTCCGTTTTTTACCGATTTAAGGGTGGGAATCCTCACTGCCAGAGAGTACACCATAAGCGGAAGCACATGGTTGTACTCGTCACTGAGCATCTCTCCGCAGGTGCTTTCATTGATACGCAGTCCCAGCGCCTGAAGGCAGTCCGTATCGGTAACATTGTTCAGCACCACCTTGAAGGCGTCCTTGATATTGACGTTGTAAAAATCCCGCTCTGCAAGCGAATATATATACTTGATTGCGTTGTAAAGGCTTACTCCGCCCTTGATTATCGTGTCTGCAAGACCGTTTATTGCAGCGGCTTCGTTAATAAAGACCATCAGCGCAGCTCCTTTCAGTTATTCGTCCTTTTTATTTGTGCCGTAAGCGTCCTCACGGGAGAGGTGCTCCCAGGCAGGCGCAGAGATCTTTACCGGCTTTTTGGGACGGGACTCCTGTTCTTCCTCGTCATAGCCTGCGATCTCGTTCTCATATGCCTTTACTGCGTCAATAAGACTTTCAAACGCCTTAGGAGTGAAAGGCTTTATTTCCGCATTGTTTGATGATGCCAATGCAGCTTCCACCTGTGAAACACCGGGAGAAGAGTCCTGCTCGCCGCGTCTGCCCCGTTTTTTGTTAGTGCTGTAGGGCTTTTCCTTAGGTATATGGACGGTCTTGTTCTTGCTTGCGATCTTGACTTCTTCAAGCAGCTTGTCGGAGTAGTCCAGAAAATCCTCGAACTGCTTAAGGTTTGCCTCGCCTACCTTAAGGTTTTTCTTCATATTTGACAGATACTGGGACCATTCTCTGAATTCATTCTCGTCAAAGCCTCTGCCCACTCTCTTGTACAGAGCGTTGTAAAGCTTCTGAGAGCGTTTTTCCATTTCGGGAGGTATCTGGACCGGCTTGGGAGGCTCGGGCTCCGGTACAGGCTCAGGCTCGGGTACGGGTTCGGGACTGATGGGCTCCGGAAGCTCTTCCTGTTCTGCTGCTGCCCTGGCAGCAGCTTCTGCAGCGGCGATCTCACGAAGCTCCTCTTCTGCAGAGGCTTTCGCCTCCATTGCAATGCTTTCGCGAAGCTCCTCGTACTGCTGACGGCAGGTCTTTCCGGAGCTGTTTACACGGTCACAGCGTGGGTTGTCATCGGTGACGGTAAAGAATCTTCCGCAGTTTTCGCATTTGCGGAGGAATATGCCTCTCTGGTACATAAGCTCAAATTCCAGGTCTATTATTGACTTGAAGCTGTCAGGCAAATAAAGCTGGGGGGGATTTTCCCTTATAGCGTCCAGCACTATCTTCATGTCAAGCTCTCCCGGAGGAGCAACATTTCTTATGGACGCATAGATGTCCATAGCGATCTGATCCTTTATTTTTCCGTAGCTTATGCCCTCTATGGATGCCATATCCTGAGCCTGTGAAAGGGCTTCCGACAGGCGGCGGTAGATACTCTTGGATATCTTGCTCACAGCAAATGCAGCGTTAGGCAGTGTAGCAGGACTGCAGAGCTTTACCGAGGGAAGCGCATCGGAAGGACATCCAAGCTCGTTTGACGCTACAGACAGCATGAGGTCGAAATACTCCTTGCGTGCCCGTACCATATGCTCTGTCAGAGCAGTTCCTTCCATATCAGGACTGAAAATGAAGTCGGTCTTGTTCCTTGCGTATTCCTGGAGACGGGCAATGCTTGTCCAACGGTTGGTGGCGCGGTTGGTCTTGTATTCCGAGATACGGCGGAAAATTGCCGTCTCATAGGGATTTTTAGGCGAGATACACCTTGCCCACAGCTCTTCCAGACCGATACGCTCGCTGTGGCAGATATATTCGATGATACAGTCGGTAACGATCTCGGAAAAATCTGTTGAGAGACACGCCTCTATATAGGGATGGGCACGTCCGATAACTATCTTAGCGTTGGAAACGACCTGCTGAGGCAGTCTGCCTGTTTTTCTGGCGGTGCGTCCCGCTTCAATACACTGTTCCCAGAAATATGTAAAGTCGAATTCTATAAAATGGAGCAATGTTTTGGACAGCTCGATCTTATAGAACGTGTTATTATCCTGGACGGAAAATCTTGCAATATTATCCATCTGAATGCTTCCTCCGAAAAAAGTCGATTTATAACACTATTATACCACATAAAAATTTTTTTTGCAATTATTTTAGAAAAAAACTTCCGGACAGGGGGCAAAAATCTGCAAATAGTAAACCAAAAACAAAAATATATTAGTAAAAAATCAATTATTTTATAAAAATATCCTCAAATAACCGGTCGAAATATGCAGAATGTAAACTTGATTTAATATTATTTAGGAAAAATTAAATAAAAATTTAGCAAATATAATTTGCCGTTATTTCAAGCGGGAAATTCTCTTTACAGTAGAGAGGATACGCTTTACATTTGTAAAAGTGTATGGTAAAATTATAGTCAGATATGATATTAACGGAGGTACAAAATGAGCGGAACATCCATCATAAATATGCTTAAAATACAGTATAATGACAGCTATAATATGCTTAAGGAATTTGTAAGGGTCTGTCCGGATGATCTGTGGAGGGCTGAAAATCACGGACTTCCATTGTGGAATCATGTTGCCCACAGTCTTTGCGGAACGGCTTTCTGGCTCAGGACGGATTATAACAGCGATCTGGAGTGGTATTTCCCGTTCCCGGAAAGTGTCAAGGACAAGCTGGAAAAGGATGAGTGGTGCCGCCCGGAGGAGGGCTTTATGACAAAAGAGCAGGTAAATGTATGCTTTGATATCCTTGATAAGAAGCTTGACGAGTTCTGGAGCAGTTTGAATGATGATATGCTCGGAAATAAACTTCTGGAGCAGTTTGATTTTACATATTTAAGCGCGATAACCTCACAGATACGGCATATTATGTGCCATGTGGGAATGTGCAGCGCTGCCCTTATTGAAAACGGCTTTGATGAGGTAAAATGGATAGCATACGGGGAGGGATAAAAATGGTGAAGACCCTTTATATATCAGATCTTGACGGAACCCTGCTCACAAGCGAACAGCGGATATCCGAAAGGAGCCTTGAAATAATAAGCAGTCTTACCGATAAGGGCATGATCTTCTCATATGCAACGGCGAGGTCAATTGTCACAGCCAGAAAGGTCACAGAGGGGCTTGTTGTCCGTCACCCTGTCATTGTCTATAATGGGGCTTTCATCCTCAATAACGATACCGGGGAAAGGCTCCTGAAAAATATATACACTCCCGAAGAAGCAGAGGATATCTACAGGACGCTGTCAGGATTTGGGATAAGTCCGCTGGTGTACTCAATAATTGATGATAGGGAGAAATTTTCCTATATGCCCTCAAGGCTCACAAGGGGGATGGGAGATTTCCTGGACAGCCGCAAAGGAGACCCCCGTCACCGTCCTATTTCCGAGGACAGCGATATGCTTACAGGGGAGATCTTTTACTTCAGCTGCATTGACGAAGCAGGCAGCATGGGGGAAGCCTATGAAGCTCTGAAAGACCGTTTCCACTGCATCTACGGGGCGGACATCTACAGCGGAGACCAGTGGCTGGAAATTCTGCCCATTACTGCAACGAAGGCAAATGCGGTCCGTCAGCTTAAAGAGTATCTGGGCTGTGAAAGACTGGTGGTACTTGGAGACGGCATAAACGACATCTCAATGTTTAAGGCTGCGGACGAGTGCTATGCTGTGGCAAATGCTGATCCGTCCCTGAAAGAGATCGCTGACGGTATCATCGGCAGCAACAACGAGGACGGTGCGGCAGAGTTCCTGTCGAAACACTTTTCAGAAAATACACATTAAATTAACAAAAAATTATTATAAATCTCACAAAACCGCTTGACAAGTATGGCGTGGTATGATATAATAATTAAGTCGTTGAGATGCGAGTGTGCTGGAATAGGCAGACAGGCACGTTTGAGGGGCGTGTGTCGAATGACGTATGGGTTCAAGTCCCATTACTCGCACCACTTTAAGTTCCGCAGATGGCGTATTTAAGCCATCTGCGGATTTTCATTTTATGGTAAAAGCCATTTTGTCCGTTGTTTGTCCGTTGTCCGGTCAGACAGCGGATTTTTTGTTTGTTTTTGTCCTGCCAAAGTCCAGAGCGTTGGTTATCGCATCGCAGGATCGCACCCTCGCTTCCTCGAACATATGGCTGTAGATTCCTAAAGTTGTGTTGCAGTTGCTATGCCCTAACTGACCTGAAACAGTGGTAACATCAACGCCTGCGGAAATTAAAACCGAAGTATGAAAATGACGCATACTATGGATATTACAGAACCGCATATCATTCCGCTCGCAAAAGCGCTTGAGCCATGTATATGTGGTGGTGCTGCTCATAGGTTCGCCATTCCATTTGGTAAAGAGCCTGTCGGTTTCTACCCATTTATCTCCGAGTTTTTCCTTTTCGCTGTCCTGCTCGGCTTTGAACTGTTTCAAAAGGTCAAGCATGATCGGAGGGAGCTTGATATATCGTTGGGACTTTTTGGTTTTGGTAGTATCTTCATACATTCCGACACCGGCAACATAGTTTGAGGTTCTCTGAACGTGGACAAGACCTGTTTCAAAATCAATATCCTTCCATTCAAGACCAAGCATTTCACTTCTTCGGAATCCGCTGTACACCGCAAGATTGAAAAACACACGATACTTCATTTCCTCATTTTCAAGCAGTGTCAACAGTTTTTCCACTTCCTCAACTGTGTAAAACTCACGTTCTTTGGTTTTACCCTTTGGTATCGTGACATTTCTGCATGGATTGTTCTGTAACATCTGCATTTTTATCGCAAAATCAAAGATAGAAGATATGTACGACAGGTAGTGCTTGATAGTTTTCGGTGCAAGTCCTCCGCCAGTGCTTTCGTTTACTCCATCTTGGGCAAGACTGTTAATAAACTTTTGTATATCCCGAATGGTGATTTTATCCATTCGCAGATGACCAATAGCAGCATTTACCCTCGGTTTAAAATATATTGTCCTTGCAAGTGAAGTTTTACGGAGATTGAGGTTGGCATATTCTGTAAACCACGTTTCAGTAAATTCCTCGAATTTTACCGTGGCAGTTCTATGACCGTTCATACAATCATCTTCAAACTTTACTGCTACCCTGTTGAGTTCCTTTTCAATCTGTCTTGGTGTCATTTTAGGATCAGGTTTCCAAGTCATAGGCTGCTCGACCTGATTTCCCTTTGTATCATATCCGCAGGAAACTCTGATCTGATATGAGTTTCCGCGCTTCCTGATGGTT
>JAFLUI010000034.1 GCA_022508825.1 Oscillospiraceae bacterium | reverse complement strand
TCCACAGCATCGCTAATCGCATTGAGTTCCGCAAAGGTTTCAGGATCGGCGCACATCTTGTCCTTGAGATAATCAAGCCTATCAGGTAAATTGGAATATGCTATTATGATATGGAGCCGGCATTGAAAGTCGGCTCTATTATTTTTTATGATTTATTCAATAGCATACTTATCCATAAAAAAATACATAAGTCTTTGAAGTTCATTATTGATTTCATCAGTATTAGATATGTTCAGCGAACAAGTTACGCAAATTTTACGTTCGACATTATCAGATACATCTGGAATAGCTGTAATATCATTATAAATTCTTTCAATAAAATCATCTATCGTATCAAGTGCAGACTTTGGAAGATTATATAGCATCTGAAGCAAATGAGTAAATTCTTCATCTACACATAATGATTTAAAATATAAAGCCCATCCAATCAGCCTTTCATAAATAGAAGCTAACTGCTTTGAAACATAAATTATCATTTCTAAATCACTTGGTACACCTATTTCTCCCATAGCGTCTTTAATCGCACTATTTATAATAATACCTAAAATATCTGTTAATTTCATTATTTCATTGAACTTATTTGTAATATCATTCAAAAACTCTACCGGGTTTAAAACAATGGTATGCCCTTCAAAAATTCCGTATTTCAAATCCCATTTTCTTTTTTGAAGTTTATCAAATTCATTTTTTAATACATATGCCAAAAACTTATATTCCCATACATATGGCTGTTCAATTAATGCACGGATTGCTCCAGCTGGAATGTCACTATTTAAAATATCATATTGGGGATCAACAATTATTTTTTTGAAATTTAATCCATCAGAAAAAATCAGCCCTAATTGGTTTTTCAACGTCATCTGTATATCACGCACGCTTTCATATGTATAGACCCATTGACGTGCTTCATCATATATTTCTGAAACAAATTCAAAAATTTGAGGATTATCTACAACTGACGAAAAATCCCCATCTTTATTAGATTTCCACAAAGGCAAATTATTATACAATTGCTTGCTCACGAAGATAAATATAGGAATACCTTTTGCTTTCGCATGTAAATATTCCAAATTTGTGATGGATTTTCCTTGATCAGTTACATAACCGTACCTTGTGCCAATAATTAATATAAATATATCAGCACATCTATCGACATTATTTAAGCAATTTTCAAAAGTTCCCACACAAGGATCTATGGGGAAAGAACTAAATTCTGAAAGTGCAACATCAAATCCATAATTATTTTCAAAAAAATCTTTTAAATCTTCTCTTATTTGTTTTAAATCATAACACGTTGAACTTACAAATACTACAGGTTTTTGTCTTGAAGTATTCATAATATCTACCTACCTTTATTTATCTTTTATTTTCTGATTAGCTACTAATTTCATTCTACCTTTGAGTATATAGCGTCAAATGACGTATTTAAGTAATTTCAGACACAATCCTATCAAATAAATTGAGATATATTATTATAATAGAGTCATATTTGCAGAAAGTCAGTTCTGCTATTTTATGTTGGATAAGCTGTTATTTCAGTTCCCAACCGTTATCCCCATGATATATCATCAACTTAGTCATACCACCGTCAATACATATATTTTCTCCTGTTAAAAATCCAGCTTTATCCGAGCAAAGGAATAAGACCATATTGGCAATATCCAGCGGATCACCAACTCTGCCAACAGGCTGTTGTAAAGCATCTGCACCGTCATATTTTCTGTAATTTGTGTCAATCCAGCCAGGAGAAATAGAATTTACCCTGACCTTTCCTGCAAGACTTACCGCAAGAGCATGAGTCAATGCGGAAATTCCACCTTTTGCAGCCGTATAGCTTTCTGTCTGAGGCTGGCTCATTCTATCCCTTGATGACGAAATATTTATAATAGAGCCGCCGTCATTAAAATACGGCATAAACAGCTTTGTCAAATAGAACGGTGCAGTAACGCCAACGGATAGAGCATACTGGAATTCCTCATAGCTGCACTGGTCAATACCTTTCATAAGAGGAAGGGCATTATTTATCAGATAATCAATATAACCGTGCTTTTTTATCACTTTATCTGCAAAGGATTCAAGTACAGCCTTATCGGAAATATTTCCTACAAAATGTTCACCATCTGCTTTGTCGATTATGCAGACATTAGCACCGTTTTTGCGGAATTCATCTGCAATACACTTGCCTATTCCGTTAGCACCACCTGTTATCACTGCAACTTTTCCGCTGAACATCAAATGTCCTCCTTTTGCTCATATTCCCAGACCTTCTACCCATTTCTTTAATTCATTAACAGAAGGATCACCGTTCAGAACTTTTCCTTCCTTGATAACAGCCGTGTCGGAAACACTTCCTTTAAGTTCGTTTGCCGTATCACCAAATCCGCTGCTGCCGGAAGTTGCGAACAGAATTATTTTTTTACCGCTGAAATCATAGCTTTCAAGAAAAGTATTGATAATTGTGGGAGCAACATACCACCAGATCGGGAATCCGACAAAAATTGTATCATAGTCCCCTATCTTAGCATCTCCTGATGCAATTGCTGGACGGATGGATCTGTCCTTTTTCATTTCAATGCTGCTTCGGGAATTTTCATCCTTCCAATCAAGGTCTGCACTTGTATATGGAACTTCCGGCTTGATCTCATATATGTCCGCATTTGCCGCTTCTGCCAATGATTTTGCGACCTTTGCTGTCACCCCACTTGCTGAAAAATACGCTACTAATTTCCTGTTCATAAAAATTACCTCCGTAACAAATTTTTAGGACTGCCTTAATCATCGATCAAACAATATCTTCGGCTCTTTTTTTCTCCAACAGGTGAAATGATCCGGTCATCAACCATTTTCTCAAAAATCTTCTTTACAGTTGAAGAACTCAATCCCAGCAATTCACACGCTTCTTTATTTGAAATGCTTTCATTATCATGGATATAAGAAAGTATCATTTCTTCACGTTTATCGGCTTTTATCGGTATTTTATCGGTATCTGTTGATGATTTATCGGTATTTATCGGTATTTTAGTGCCGATAGCAGAAGAAAGAGGTATCTCCACCTTAAAAACATCATCCTCAAACAAAACAGGCTCGCCGCCTGAATACATTTTCGTGTATTTATACAGATTTCGCACACCCGATCCAAGCTCGTCCGCTCTTCCGATATTGTTGAAAAACTTTGCAATAATAGGGTTTTTAGGATATGGTGAGGAAGTTACACCAATACGTCCGAAATGACTTGCCTTGTTTGCATTTTCCGTCAGTATTCTGCTTTTTTCGACTATTACCCTTGCAGGTAAAGGACTTGTATACTCACGGTGCATAAGGATATTGCTGATGATCTCTCTGGCAATAAAGCTTCGCACACTTATACGCTGTGTCCCCTCCAAAAAGAATCTGTCATCTGTATGCCGGCAGACAAACTGCATTAGACGGTCATAACTGTCAATAAGATTAGTCCGGACATCGTCACGATCATCATAGCGATCCATGTTAATCTCACGGTAAATAGCGTCCGTCCTGTAAGCAGGCAGACAGGACATTATAGTCTCATCTTTTCCGAAAAGAAGCACGGCAGCAAGATTGAAGCCCTCTTTTCCTGTGGAATGATCCCGTCCGTAAAGACCGGCACTGCGGAAAATTCCCATGTCATCCATCTGTATCCAGGGATGATTCGGATCCTTGCTCCTTGCAAGATTACGGACACGTTCCATAAGCGACAAATCAAGCTCGTCAACAGTCAGATAAGGAAACATCTTCTTCTCGGTGAAATCTGTCTGTTTACGCACATAAAGCTCGGACATCTGAGTAGTATTACTGCTTATGTTAATGTCAGCATCACCGATACGGTCATAAGTTAATTTGTTGCAGGTATGGACTTGTGAGCTTCTCGGAACATAAACATAGAGAACGATCTTCCCGTCTATCTCTACTTCCTCAGCAGAAAGATAAAGTGTAGGCGATATTTTTTGAGGATTATTGAGCATATTTGAGAAATTTCTCCGCATATCCTGAACACAGTTCGGGTCAACGCCTATGATCTCACCATTGTCGGAAACGCCCATAAGAATATGACCTCCGAAACGATTGGAGAAAGCACATACCGTGGGATATACCTCGGCTGCTACTTCGTTCCTGCATTTCTTGAATTCTATTGCAACACCCTCACCCTGTGATATAAGGTCAAGTATCATCTCTTTGGTCATAGTTTCACCTCTATATTATTTCGTGCTTAAAAGATATTTGTTATATTATACCACAGATTTTTGGTAAATGCAAGGCGTATTTGCAATGGATTCCGCAAAGATATTAATTTTTAAGACAATCAATGCCAATATTGACTTTTTGTTCTAACGGAGGTATAATTATATCATAGGAGGTCGTGCTATGAAACAATCAATACATTTTGATTATAATGATTATAATATGGACGAAAACCAGATCGCCACACTTAAACTTTTATCTGAGCTTGCTAAATCCGAAAAGTCGGCAAAGGAAGAAGGCTGGTTGTCGGAAGAAGAAGCTGACGCTATCATAAAAGATCTATGATCCTAAAAAGACTCAATGGGGCGATCCTTTTCGTTCCATCCAAATATACACAATTCACCGAGGTGCAGGCAACTAATCTGCACCCTCTTTTTCTTTTTTCTCTGCTTCCTGTTCTTTCAAATGCTCCTCCCATAATTTTTTGCCCTGCTCGGTCTTATAGAACTTCCGTATAACAGGAAGAAAACTTGCTGCCAGCAAATTAAGTTGCTCATCTGGAAGTTTTATTTTATCGTTTTCATTTGCCATATAATATCATCCTTTCAAATCAAGATACATAAATTGTATCAGCCAAAATATATTTTTATCAACTTTGTTGGTAGACTTTGATATATCATCACTAATCGAATTTGCTTTCTATGTTGTTTAAATAAGCGAATCCTCATTCATATGTGTACCGCCTGTTGAAGCAATACTTTTGTATTGAATATTAACATTTCCACCGTCTAAAGTAAGCTCGATCCGAGTATGTCCATTAACATTCCAATACAGCTTTGTAGGAGAATCATAATTAAGTTTTTCTGTTTCGCCTCTTATATAATTTAACTGCTCGTCCAGAGAATCAAACATCGTATATAAATAAATCTTATATGTATCTCCATATTTGGCTATCAAATCATCACGTGCAGTCTCGAAAAGACGTGCTAATTCTACATTATCACTGCAAGCAATACGATACTCTCCGCCAGTAAGCTTCATATTGTTATTACACCTGAAATACATGAAAAAGTCATGTCCATAAAGCTTTTCGGAAATTGACTGTATCATAATAGTATTTGAAGTATCTATAAAATCCCCAATATAATATCCCCTGTCGATAAGCCAGCTTTGAATATCATAAATATTTGTTCCAAAATCAAATCCCATAAAATCACTGTCAGGGGAATAAACATAACTGTCTTTATATACAAAAGCGCAGTCACTTTTTGCATCGGCATCAACAAATAAAATCTTGTTTGGATCAGGAGGACACCACATATACCTTAAATTGTATGAACCACCACTTTTCAAACTTATCGTTCTTTCAGTATAATGTGCTTGAAAAGCTTCACTCCAATAAAGTGTGTCAATATCGAAATTCTCCTCAAGGTCGTGCATTGACATTGACGTATCAATTCCACTTACAATATCAGCATTGTCCTTGCATATTACTGCAGCCGCAAATGCATAAGTACCATCTACAAGAATAGTGTAAGGCTTAGCAGTATTAATATTGTATTCTGTCAAATCCATGATCAGATCAAAATCAAATCCTGCATCCTCAATATCGGCAATTGATTCTCCAACTAAATCGGTAGCACAGGTATAACCTGTCTTTTCTCCGCCAAAATATTGAGCGTATATGTCGTCATACATCGTACTGTCAAAAGTATTGCTCTCGTTTTCCTGCTGACCGCAGCTGCACAAAAGCAGAGCCGACAGCAGTATTGATGGTAATAATTTTGTTTTCTTTTTCATAAAAACATCCCCTTATGATATATTATTACAGCTTTCGCTATAATTTTATTATATCATAAGAGGTTAGACATAAAGTGGCAAAGTAATTATTTATTTTTCTTAAATTACTCTTTCAGCATACTTTGTTTTGGAAAAATGTTAATTGGAACTGTGCACAAAAATGTTATTCATATATCATACAATTTTTAAATAAATCATCCTTCCAGCCAGACAATATCCTGTGGGCCAGCTTCAACTTCAAATTCCTTACACAATACCGCTACGCCGTGACTATCCCATTTGGCATCACAAATTATAGCAAATGACCCACTTTCCATAAAAAGAATGTTATCAATTGTAACTAATTCAAAAACATCTTCAGGAATTGATGAAATATTGCAATAGACCGTTATATCATCTTCAATATCCGTCATATATTTTTTCAGCTTTTTGAGACTGAGCTTTGATATTTCATTCAAATCACTTTTCAGTCTCTTATAAGCGTCCTGCTGCTCCTCATTAGGTTTTTCGTCTTCATATGCAGAAACAATAATTTTTATATTGTCTGTCTTGCCCCACAGACTGAGCATTTCTTCTTTAGCCCATCCTCCATCATAGATCAGTTCTCCAAATACTTTATCCTTCATTATAACTCCTCCCTGCTTTTTAAAAATCAATTTCAATTAGAATTTATTTCAGATATACCGCCTTCATGCCGAACATTTCCATGCACCTCTCTAGGAACCTTATCCATAGTTTTACAGTCTGATCTTTCATGCCATGTGTATTTATTTTCAGTCATCCATTTTTTTACTTCTTCCTTTGTGCACCCTCTCTGCTCCGCCAATTTTTCAGCCGCCTGATCAAAATTACCTCCTTTACCTTGTCTATACTTGCTAAAATTATCAATTTCAACAGTTCCCTTTGACACTTCTGAAAAATCCGGTTCCCCATCCTTAAATGGAATGCCATCAATTCCATATTTATCAAGAATCTCTCCCCATGTTAATTTTTCAGGATTTGTCTGTGGATTCAGTGGGGTAAAATCCCTATCTGGATACCATGTGGAATTTCCTCTGGTTCCATCCCATTTACCTCCGTGCCCATCAATGGGGCATCCTGATATCTTTTCTGAATTATTCTCTTCCTTAATATCTGTTTCATCCGATAAATTATCCATTAAATCTATCTCATTAGGCTTGTCATACTCTGCATTCATACGTTCCGTTGACGGCTCAACATATTTTGCAATTGGTTTATCAATATCTTTTATATCACTTATTTTGTCTATCGACTTCGCCTTTTCAAGCAATTCGCTTTCCATTCCTTGAAAAAGTTCTTTCAAACCCATAAAGTACATCAAAACACTCCCTTGTTTCTAAGATCCGTTATCCACGCCGAATAAATTTCTTGATAGTCCGCTGATTCTGTTGCTTCTTTTTTCAACACACACTGCGCCGTTGCAAGTGCATATTCATCATTCATTCCAGGAACTTGACGTTTTATTTCATCAATCAATTTATTTGTCAAAATTGAAAATTCATTTGATGTGTTGATTAGCGGTTTAGTCCATAGAGTACTGTTTAAAACATTACTTACAATTTCTGAAAGAATCTCAAACTTATCTTCATTCCATGCTGCTAGTTCTCCTTTTCTCTGATATTCACTCAATAAATTTCTCATAGCAATTTTGGTTCTTGAAGATAATTCTGAGTTTGGCAATAACCGTTTGATTCCTTCAATATCTGCATCAATACTGTTTTTAACTCTATTTTTTAATAATAATTCTAATAATTTCTTTTTTAATTTTGATGTTGAATTGTATGACACTTCTGTTTGTTTATAATTATATCGTCTTTCTTCACCTTTGTATTTCTGAATCTTACAAAGAACAGGATCAACCCAATCGTTTTGATAGACCACAGCAACCCCTTTCGGAAGCTTAGCAATTTCATCAAGCTGATTATCTTTCAGCCCGGCAGCCTTTCCAGCTAATCGTCTATCAGTTTCATCAGGCAGCCTCATAATTATTTTTGTATTTGTATTTCTAATTGCAGAAACATCTACCGCACTTGGAGATTGGTCAACAATAATAAACCCTTCCCCATATGTACGCATTTCGGCAATTGCATTAGAGATCATCTCCACAGATTTTCCCGCAACACTAGGACTTTCAGGATTCTGTTCTGTAGAGGTCCTTTTTAAAATATTATGAGCTTCTTCTAACACTGTAATATGCTTCATTGTAACATTCATTTCTTCAGCAGTAGACATTCTGTATTCACTCAATCTCATTACTAAAAGTCCCATAATTAAAGATTTTGTTTCCAGTGATCCGATCCTACTCAAATCAATCACAACATTTTTGTCAAACAAAATTCTATTATCAATCTCATTAGAAGTAAAAATTTGTCCGTTCAAACCATTTGTTAATGATTTTACACGAGTAACAAGAGATCCCATATAATTACTTTTTACTTCTTCTGAATATGCAGAGCCGTTGATTACTTCTACCAATTCCTCTTGCAAGTCAATAAATGATGGATAAATATTCTCACCATATATATTTTTTGATGTCGAAAAATCCCATCCACAATCTTCATAAGACTTTAATAAAGCATCTTTCAATACTGCAGGCATAGCTGCATACATAGGCCAACAAACATTAAAAATTTCAATCAAACGATCCACATGTTCTAAAACATGAATGCCATTTGAAAACTTAAATGGATCTATTCTTAATAATTCTGAATATTCCGGATTGCTTCCATATACATTGACATCCGGTCTATTACCAAAAACATGTTTATATTCCCCCTTAGCAGGTTCAATAATCATGAAATTCGCCCCAGAATTATTACATTGGCGAATTAATTCATAAATTGTATTACTTTTTCCTGAACCGGTAGAACCTGTAACAAACGTGTGCATTGATAAACTGTTTCTATCTAAATATACATTGTTAGGACAAGAACTACCCATATTGAAAACTTTTCCAAGATTTATACCATTTTGCGAAACATTTCCATCATAATTAACAACTTCTTTTCCAAAATCCGAATGCTCAATAACAGGTAAACCACAAACAGATTTTCTTGGCAATCCCATATGGATGGACAACTCATTGCCGCTGACCATTGAACTTGGTGTGACTTCTATATTTCCTAAAGTTCCGCTATATTTGAAAACAGGATGGATGAAATTCTTTACATATTGTTCAACTAATGCTGTCTTTTCTTGTTCGTAAATTCCCCATGAGTTTATAGCTGCAATTTCAACCCCTGTGTTTTCGCCGCCCATAATTGCTTTATATGTAGCTGCAGCCATCTCTGATGCATATTGATCAACTGACAAAAAATAAGCTGCACATTCATACATTCCCAGACTTTCAAATTCATCCATGCGTTTAAGCTGCTTGTCAATTCTGGCAAGCATATCTTCAATTGACTTATCATGAGCAGTCAAAGTAATTGCATTTGATAATCCCTCTGTCACACTTGTTCCATAAGTATAGGTATGGGAAGTGCCTTTGGTGGTTCCTGTACTCTCACTATGAGAATGAGAACTATTTTCACTATGAGAATTATTCGTTGATTCAGAATCTGAAACTGTTCCTGATACCGCCGCACCCAATAAACCAAGGCCCCCGGATACAACACCGCCAACAGCTAAACTGATTCCTCCTGTAACAGGAGCCAGTGCGGCTCCGATTATCGATGATGCAGCCGCAACGCCTTTGATAACTTTTGATGTAGTATTCTCCTTTGATGTGGAATGAGAAACAGATGATCCTGTTGTATCAGTTGTACCATTTGTATCCGAATCAGAAACTGTATTTGTAACACTTTCATTGATTCCATCCGATGTAGATTCATTAGTTCCGGTAGAAGAATTATGTCCATAATTAATCTGCATCGTAGCAAAAGGCGACAACTGAGTATATACACTCTCATATTCTCTTCTTAATGTACGAAGTTGATTTTGATCTGTGGTGTTAGCAATAATAATGCCTGTGTATTTTTGACCTCTCATTGAGAGTACAAGTTTTTCCAGCCCTTGAACAAATTCAGCATTTTTATTAAGATTTTCTTCTCTGCTGTTTGCTACACATGAAACAGATGATATACTATTTCCTTTTATACCGTTAAGAATATTCTGTATTTCATCAACAGTGTAATCTGTTGTTTTCAGACCCGGGAATTGACCTGACATTGCATTTTCAAGAGTGTTTTTTAAAGAGCTTGTTGTTCTTTCATCATCCAATGATCGTACTCCCATGTAAAAATCAGTTCTAACACCATTACTGTCAATAATTACAAATATTGAACTTCGTGTAGATGCCAGCGAATTGAACACGCTTGCAAATTTATATGATGCAAACTCATCCTTCTCATATACCATCTCATTAATTTTAAAAAATAAAACATTATCGCTGATATTACTGTCTAACACGCTTTTATCTAACGGAACAACCTCTAAATCAGAGAGGTTAGATATATAATTTTTAAGTATAACATCATCTACGACTTGCAGTGCGCCCTGATACCCTGCAATCATATTTTCATACTTAGGTACAACAACCGGATCATCCAATTTAGAAAGTTCTTCCTTTGACATTAATATTAGCCTCCCTTAATTTCTTTTGCAGCCATCAATGCTATGCCTCCTACAACAGAAACGCCACCAACGATTGCAATAGGAACATTTGACGCCACAATTCCACCAACTATTGCACCTGCACCTACTACAGTGATAACACCGCCAGCTATTTGCTTTGTTGTCGGGCTGCTATTATTAGCATTACTTGATGCTCCATTAGACGATTTTTGACTTCCTGTATCCTGACTGATTTTGCTTCCATAAAGATGTTTAACAATATTTTTAAGTAATGCCACTCTCTCCTTGGAAAAATTAGAAACCACAGAAACCATCTGTTGATTCATATAATCCTCTGTCCAATCAGAAGAAACATTCAAAAATTCTTCACCATCGTGCCGGTCATAAATCCCCGTCATATTTTTTTCAGCATATGCGATCATTTCGTCAAATTTGCTCATACTTGGATCTACTAACATAATATCTTTAAGCATGATCCTTACACGGGTCATTTTGTTATTTGAAACAGCGTCAATATATTCATTGGATAATGCCATCTTCTATTTCCTCCTTTTGTTTATACGATCACACGCCGTACAGATATTGTTTGCCATTTTCTGAATAGATTCTATATCATCATATTTCCAGCTTCTTCTGCTGCCTGCTGAGTTATTTTTTAAAATTTCATTCAGCTTTTTTACCTCGTGCAGAATAGTTTCATAATCTCTGCTATCGTCACTGCTCTGCGGATTAACGTGTTTAGGCTGACCTGCTGAGGTCCTGTCGGACGCATATGTATGATTCTTTGTGCTTTTCTGATCAGATCGTGGTGTTCCGGCAGAAACTGTATTGTTCCCATAAACTTTTTTTATAATTTTTGAACAATAAATTGCTCTTTCCTTTGTAAAATTATTGACCAGTCTAGTAAGCTCCAGGTTCATCAAATCTTCATTCCATGATGTTTCCGGAAGAGTTTCTACCTTGGCTGCATTATCCATCCAGATCTTTAAGCCCTTGTCCTCGGCATATTTATGCATTTCTTTGAATTTTTTAAAGCTCCTGTCTACAAGAAGAGAGTCTTTAAGCATTATTCTTACTCGGAGAATATTACCATCCTCTACAGCACTTATAAATTCTGCTGTCACAGCCCATTTCCCTCCTAAATTTCCAGGATCGACTTAACTCTTGCCTGAACATTCTCCAGCCATTCAAGTCTTTTCTTTGACTCGGCAAGTTTTTTCTCAGCAATTCGTTCATCAGTAGCACATTGCTTTAAATCATCCAACTTGTCCTTCAACACCTTGTCCAATTCATCAAATTTAGCTGCAAAATTATTTTTAATAAGCTGTGCTTGTTCCTTAGCATATTCGACAGCCGCTGCTCTGTTATCATATAATGATTCCTGAATTGGTGCAAAAAATCTGCCTGCAAGCTCTTCACCATCTACATATTCCTGATTTTCCATGATATCTTCATAGTGACCCTTCTCTTGGAACCAGGTCCATGGCTTGTACCATTTTTTGTTTGTGTTTTCGACCCATCTTTCTCCGGTTTTAACATATTCTGTTCTTGACGACGAAGAGATCATGCCGGAAGTATTTGTAGGGATCTCGCCAAGAATCATCTTAAACGGATCGATTTTTACATCTCCGATATCCACTTCTTCTACAAGTTCAGCAAGCTTATTTTTATATGTATCCAATAAGTCCTTTGCATTCTTCTGGATGTTGTTCTGGATAAGGTTTTCTAATCGAACTAACACTTCTGCCTGCAGATCGTCAGCAAAATTTGCAAAATTCTTGCACGCCTCTTCAGCCTCATACCGTGTAAGCCTACTGCTTGAATCAGATAATTGTCTTGAGATCCTTTCCTGAGCTTTTTTGATAACATTATCCGCCACATCAGAGATCTCCTTATTGTAATTTATCTTCTCAATCTGAGTTTTAAATTTTTTAGCTTCCTCTCCACTCTTAAGTTTTGCCTCAATAGAATCAATTTTATCTACGATGGCTTTTTTATCAGCTTCATCCTTTGAGATCTGCTGCAATGTGTTTTCAAAACTATTTGCGCTTTCGATACGGGTAATAAATGTATCTACAATATTCTTGATCTTTGCTGTTTTTGCATATTTTCTTACATACATACGAATAGCTTCTTCTATCGGAACAACACCTGAATGAATCAACGCTTGCTCATTTGCATCACCATCCTCAATAGCTTTAGCTAAACGATTTGCGACCTGTTCTTTTACTGATGTAGGCAATGGAGCATATTTTTCAAAATGCATCTCCTCATTGCGATTAAATTTACGCACCTTACCCTTTGCCTCATAAACCTCATCATCATCGTCATCATCATTTTCAGATAAGATAGTCCTGATATTTAATGCTGTTAAAGCAGATGCAGGATAGATATTCGGATTCTCTATGCCATTATCGGCAAGGTAATCTTTTACTTTCTGCAAAGCAGCATCAACACTGTCTTCCTCTTTCTTAAAATCATCAAGCTTATTTACAACAAAAATGAAACGGTCTCTTGATTGTTTTCCTCCTACTTGCATACTTTCAGCCACATGTTTCAGAAGATTGCTGTCATCATCGACCGCAAGCTGAGTAGCATTCATAATATAAAGTACAACAGCTTTGGAGGACTCAGAAAGCATTCTGTAAGTAGCAGCCTTGTGTTCCGGATCCCTTGAATTATTAGGACCCGGAGTATCGACTAAAACCAACGCTACATCGTCAGCTGTAACAAAAGGGATATTTCCTTCTGCTCTTATTTTCTGAACATCGGGATTTCCATTCAGCCTTTGCATTACAGAATACGTAAGTCTTTCAGTTGATTCAATCAAATTACCGTTTTTGTCATATACCTTAGCTGTAAAGTGATCGGCGTCATTATCCTTGATCTCGGTAATAGTTGCCGTACAAGCCTCCTGTTTAGCAGGCATCAGCTTCTGACCCAGTAAAGAATTGATCAAAGTAGACTTACCTGCGCTCATTGTCGCAACTACATTAACTTCATAGTCGCTACTCTTTGCCAGTTCAAAAGCTTTGACAACGTCAGGTTTCTTCAATTCTTCAAAGGGACCGTTCTGGATAGTATCAAAGATCTCCTGAATCGCACTTTCTTTATCCTTGACTTCTTTTGCAGGGATATGTTCAACCCTGATATTTATATTTTTCTTTTTTGCATCCTCGGCAATTGCAAGGACATCTTCGTAATCGGGGATAGTTCCGTGGAATGTGATTTCAAAATTCCTTTCATTGCATTCTTCAAACAAAATATCGGGCAGATCATCGACCCACTCCTGTAATCTTCGATCACCAACATTAAGTCTGCTATTCTTCTTTAATGGATTATCATCCACCAAAATTTCAGTTGTAACCTGATATGGATTATATTTTATAAATACCTTTTTCATTTGTTTGACCTCCGTTAATAAATTATTTTTTCAAGAGATAATATCCCTGAATTTCTTAAAAGCACTTCGTCCTCTTTAGTTTCATCAATTAATGGTGCTTCAACATCATAATACCTATAATACTGAAATTCTTCTTTGGACAGCTTACGCTTTCTGAAATTAAGATCGTCCTCCTCATCCTCCGTCAGTTTTTCGCCATATATGACCATTTTTGCCAGATAAGCTGCATACGCAGAAATCGGATATACTTTCGGATCATTATATCCCATTTTCATCAGATCATCATGTGCGTTTTTCAATGTTTCGGAAACAGAATCAATATCTTTTTTGAATTTATCCAGCTTGTTGATCAGGAAAATTATATCTCCATGATAATTCTCAGCTACATATCTAAGATGTTTTGCATCATCATCACTTCCGATATTCTCACCGTTAAGCAAAAATATCAATAAGTCACAATTATCATCCGAAATAACTTCATTAGTTAATTCCTTATGTTCTTTATTCTGTGATGAATTGACGCCTGGTGTATCAATAAAACATACCCTATTCTCGATTTCTGACAATGATCTAAATCTTGTTCCGACCACGATCTCTGATGATATATTATCCTCGTTATCATCCATAAGAATTTCATATGTGGCATTCAGTTCCAAATCGTGATCCAATTCATATGAAAAAGTATCTTCTCCAGCCTTATTAAGCAAATAATGGATTTTGGCTGTGCAAGTATCATTTTGGGTCTTATTTACCTTTTTACCGGCTAGTGCATTTAATAATGTTGATTTTCCAGCACTCATATTTGCTGTTATCATTATTCTTTTTTCCGGTATAGATAAAAACTTTCTGTTTTTATCTATGATACTAAAGATATCATATAATGATATGTATCTATTTTTGATGATCTCATTATCGACCTTATAAAAACAATCAAAAAGCCGTGTAAGTTCCTTTGCACTCCGTGGATATAAGCAACACATATCATTTAATATTTCTTTGCCCTTTTGTTTATCATTAAATGCACTGATGAAGAGACAGTCTGTTAAAATATTATATCTGTACTTATGAAGCTTATATTTTAACAATATACTTACTTTTCCTTGCTCCTTTATCCTGTTTTTTTCGTCTATTTCCAGATGTAAAAAATCCCTTGTCAACATCATTTGTTCTTTCATGAGCAGAATCATACTCTGACTCCACTGATCCTGTTTTGAATGTTTTTCACAAATATACTTTAACAAACTTATATATGCAATTCTGAACTTTTCTTTAATATCAATGACTGGGTGAATTGATATATATTGCTGTAATTGTAACATTTCTTTTTCCATCGAATCCCTCCGTACTGATTTATAATTTCTGCAAACGCAATCTGACTCATCAGCCGCATTCAATACCGCCACACATCACAAATTAAATTATATATCTTTTTACAAGATTTTTCAACATTTTTAGCAAAATTCAACATAATAGCATAAAAATCATGTTGCACCTTGTGCAATATTTATGTTATAATTTCATTTCATAAGTTTAAAGTGACAGCAAATGTCATCAAGAACATTTCCGGCTGATATTATAAATTATAACATATTATTCGACATTTTTCAATCCCTATAGAGAACTATTTTTAATCTATAAAGATATTTGCGCAAATATCTGATAGGTAGTAAAGTAATAATATCTAAAGGGATTGGAGGCGTTATATGAGTACCCCGCGTGAAACAATATCCTATCAGTTAGGGACAAGGATCCGTGATTTTCGTACTGTGAGACATTTAAGCCAGGAGGCTCTTGCGCTCAATTCAGGAATGCATCCGGCGTATCTGGGAAAAATTGAAAGAGGGGAGAAATGTCCCACTATTGACACTCTCAATAAAATCTGCGAGGGATTGAAGATCCCCATTACCGAGCTGCTTGATTTTGAAACAGAGATCAAGCCCACCTCAAAAGAAGCCGTGCACCGTATTGAAAAGGCTCTTGCCGGAATTGACGATGAATCCGCAGTAAAAATCGCTGAGATCGTTGAGGGTATTGCAGAAATATACAGGAAATAGATCCAGCCGCAGACTCCAAGCTATCTGCGGCATTCGTATAATATCATTCTGTTTGGCACTCCCTGAGCTCAATGGACGCAAGCTCAAGCTCCTGGACAGTGTCATTGAACCTTGAAGTTGCTTCCGCAGCACCTTTTGGAAGCGGTCTCCCTTTTTTCACAGAACATCGCAGATTATCCCCTATAGAATCAAGATTAGCAAAGAACTTCATCATTGGGTCTCTGTCAGACATAAGATCACCCTTTCATTATAATACAAAGGTCTTACTGATCCTTATTGAAAATTGCTGATGTAGCGTTAAGACATTTTCCTATGGCATTCATGGCACTTTCCGATACACGGGCGAGAGTTCTCACACGTCCTGCTGTGACTGCCATTTCCATCATTTCCGGGTCATCGGTATAATCGGCTAAGTCTGCTGTTGCTTCATTAATGTCTGCCAGAGTTTCATCAATGTCTCTCCGGACATCTGCCATAAGGCCTTTCCAGTAAAGGCTCATATTGCGGAAAAATTCTCCCCATGTTTCCTCATCCTGTTCAAGATAACGCTCATAATCCTTCTTGTTGGTATCACTCATAAATAGACCCTCCTTTGAAAATTATTGATGGATACACCATTTTACAAAGCTTTCGCTGCTTTTGAAATCGTTGTCCCCAAGTCTTGACATTGCACGCCTAACGATCATATCCGGAGAATATCCTGCGGACGGTTCCTCTATATATGACACGCTTCCTTTCCTTGCGAAAAAGCTCAGAGGGACTACCTTTATTTCAGGGAAAATCTCATATCCCTTTGAGTAATAGACTACCTTTCCGCATCCGGCATAGATCGCATGATAGCTTTTCAAGGGAGAGTTTGCACAAAGATGGTCGCCTTTCCGAAAATCTGTCCTGCCGGTGTAATTGTCGTCATCGTCATAAGCTGAAACAGTGCTTTCGATACATTTTCCAAGAGTACCCATAATATCGCTGACCGCTGCTGCCAGTATTTTGTTATGACTTTCTGCAATGGCGGATTCAATGTACTCAGAACCATCCGCCTCGGAACATTCACTTTCCGGCTCACTGAGTATACAATTAAGCTCCTCATTTACCTCCTCCATAGATTCGTTATAAAGCTCCTGAATGTCACGGAACATATTCTGCCATTCGACGTTTCTCCGGTTCTTTGAAGTATTATAGCTGCTCATAAAATACCTCCATTTCAATACAAAATTATCCTGCAAGATGAAGGAATATCATAATAGGAAAGCATCGAAGATAAGTTTTTAGGGACTCTGATCTCTGTCAGATAATCGCATCCCTCAAATATATCATCACCGATCTCTTCGAGATTTTCATTGAACACAATAGTCTCCAGACCGCTGTCCTTGAACGCATAGTCTCCAAGCTCTTCAAGATCTTCGGGAAGTACGATGGTGCTGATAGCGTCACAACCTTCAAAAGCTGAATCTCCTATTGAGACTATACTGTCAGATAATTTTACTGTTTTTAACCTTGTACAGCCTTTAAAAGCCTCACAGCCTATTTCTTCTGCATCCTCACTTGTTATTTCGACCGTCTCCAGATATTCACAGTCCTGAAAAGCGTTATCACCGATCGTCTGTATATACGGCAAACTTATAGATGTCAGACCGGTATCTCTGAATGCCCCATCGCCAATTTCTGCAAGACGTTTATTGAATTTGAAATCATTCAGATTATAACATCCCTGAAAAGCATCGTCCATTATTTCTTCCACACCGGAAATATCAATATATGAAAGTCTTTCACAATCCTTAAATGCGTCCTCAAAAATCGTCTTTACACTTTTGGGAATGACCACATTCTCCAGATACTCGCAGCCTTCAAATGCACTGCTGCCGATCTTGGTAACAGTATTGGGAATAAAAATTGTTTCTACGCCCAAGCCTTTAAAAGCGTCCTCGCCTATTTCCGTAGTTCCATAAGGAATGGCAATGATGTCCTCATATTCATCCTCAGCAATAACATCATCGCTGTCCCCGTTTTCAACAGCTTCTCTGTCAGCCATAACATAATCATAGCCGCTTATTTCCGACATATACTTTTTAAATCCTACAGGATCACCGGCATCGTCATAGTACTCATCTTCGTCATACTCATCCTCGTCATCATCTTCATAGTCCGGAATGTCTGCTGCATTGCTCATAGATTCCGCTGATGTTTTCTTATCATCATCAAATAATATATTTCTGAGTATGTCCATCTTTTCCGACTCATTCAACAGCAAATAATCAGGATCGGAGGTTACCCTGCATATTGTAATGATCGGGTCGTCATCTTTGTATTTCTCCATTGCAAATGCAGTAAAATTGTCTATCAATCTTTCCATAGTTATCGATTCCTTTCATTTATAATAATTGCAATTTATCTCCCTGACTTCTTATCCACATATCCACACCGTCACCGAAAACCTCAGCGGTAATGACAAATCCCTCGTCATTTTTCTCGATGATCCTTGCTGTCGGAAGCCGGTCAAGGATAAACTCCGGATTTATACCTTTATATAAGAGCCGGATATGACGAAGCCGTCCGCCATACATAAACTGTATCCTCTTGCGGAACTCGCCTTCCTCAAATCTGTCTTTATAAGGTATGTCGAAATGTCTGTCCAGCACCTTGAAATCCTGTATTCTGTCGATCCTATAAATTGTAGGAAAAATATCGTCCTTGTTGTCGAATTCTTTTTCCTTGTCGATATTTTCAATAAACGCTGTCAGGTAAAAATAGAACTCAGAGAACATTATACCGACAGGGTGGATAATACGTTTGACACCCGTCCCATCCTGCTTTGTATATGTGATCTCCATACACAAGTGATTATGTACCGCATTGCCAATGTCCCACAAGGACTTTACGAAGCTTTTATGATGATTCAACTCCGTATAGTGGAAAAGCTCATTGGAGATCAGGTCTCTGACCTTCCGCTGATTTTCAGGCGGAACACACCTCGCCAACAGCTTATTTATTATGGGTGACATTTCGTCTTTCGTAAACGCGCGGCTTTCCAGGAGTATCTTGCAAACGGCAAGTATCTCACTGTTTGTAAGTACATTATTGTCCCCACCAACAAGGTGATAGCCTTTTTTCTTTCTGTCATATATAAGCTCCGCATTGGATTCTCCTGCCGCTGTGTTATCGGCAAAGTAGCACCGCAGAGCGTCAATGTCCCTTTGAATAGATCGGGGAGCAACGCCAAAACGCTTTACTTCCTTCGCCTTATTGATGACACCGCCGTTGATGAGCCTGATATAAAAATCCAGCACCCGAAGATGTTTTTTCTTGTCCTGCATAAAATCGCTCTCCTTAATTTTTGTACGCTGTCGAAAAAATGGTAAATATGTAGCTCTTTAAACATATTTTAGCATATTTAGATAGACATTAAATGTCCATCTCAAAAATTTTATGCGACATTTCGACAAAAATTTCAGACCGCTATTATCTGAGGATTGTACTTGCCGGTCTCCTTGATCCACAGCCAGTTGCCCAGCCTCATATATTTGTTGGGATTCTGGAACTCGCCCTTGCCCATGGCAAACCGGTCAAAGAAAGTGGATTTTTCGGTCATACCATACTTTCTTATAATAGTGGATTTCTTATCGCTGACAAAATTATGCTTGACCAGCTTGTAGCCGTTGTCGGCGTTTACATATATAAGGTTGTTTCGGTGCTGCTCGATCTGGTATATATGAGAATTCCAGATATAAAAACGGTGTGCATGGGAAATCCCCGATCCGCTGAGATCAACATAAAAGCAATGATATCCGCTTCGCTCTATGCTGCCAATAGAGGAATTTTCAAATACCACACAATAGTAGTGGTCAAAAACACCTTCAAAGCACAGGTCGTAATATACCGAAAAGATGGAGTCGGTCATGTCTGCTTCGCCGAAGCGATCCGATACGTCTGTTACCAATCCGCTGTCTATGCTATATCTTTTTATTTTGTACTTTAAATAATTATGTTTGTCGGTATTCCTTTCGTCTATGTAATCGTAATCTCCTTCCAGATAGTAGACATAATCGCCGATAAGGAAATAATTTTCGGTCTCAAAATGCACGTCCATTTTTTTAGCAGAGGATATACCACGCTTCAGGTCAACTATGTAATTGAAGCCGTTCTTATAAATCAGCTTTCCGGACTTATGTATGCAGATGTTCTTGATCTCCTTTTTATTATTATATGGATTGTCTGCTGAATCAAAGCTCAAAACAAGTCCGGAGCAACCTGTGTCCAGATCAACATAGTACAGATCATCGCCGATAACATAAAACATCATATCGGCATACACGGTAATTTTTTTCTTATCGAACATATCACGGACGGAATCCAGGTCATCAATTATAGTAAACTTCCTGCCGGTGGTCTTATGGATGCAGGCAATGCTGTCTGCTTCGTTGTAAATAATGTAGCTGCTGCTCTCCAGATACCTGAGGTCTTCTTCGTATCTGTCCTTGTCCCTGAAATATATCTGGGCGCAGTCATAGCTTATTTCCAGAGGCTCCTTCTCCGTCATGTTCAGATACGACAGATCAACTACGTTCTCATGTCTCATGTCATCCGACCCGAGACGCTTATGGTGCTTTCTTAATTTGCTCATAATGCTAACCTCCATTTTTCTCAGGACATCATCTTTCGTCCTGTCTTTATAAAAGGATAGCACATCACAATGGACATTTAACGTCTATCTCGCAAAAAACTTTTTTAAAATTGTTCAAGTCCGTAAGATTTTCTCCTATGGACTTTTTCATTTTTCCGAAGGCTCTCACGATTTTTTCGTGAAGAAGATCGCAGCTCCATCACTTCCCAGATGTTCAAGAATCTCAAAGAACAAATTTTTCTCAGTTCCGGATTTTTGAAGCTGTTGATTTCTGCTATCAAGTATGATAGAATAAAGATGAAGTCGGACAGCTGTTCGGCAATCTCAGTTTGAAGGGAGAGTTGTTCATGGAGGAATTTGAAGCAAGTGCACTGTCGGATGAAAAATATCGGCTTGCCGAATCTCCGTTTTATGATTCCAGGTTCGACAGACTATCATGGGTCGATATTCTTGACGGAAAGCTTTATCAATGGATGGACGGCAGCCTGCAAAGCTTTGATTTCGGAGAGCCGATAGGTGCAGCGATCCCGCTTCAGAGATCGGATGGATTTTTTGTTGCAGGCAAAAGCGGTCTTTGGAAATATGAAAATGGACGAAAGGAGAGCATTTTTGATCTTAGGAACGAGTATAAATCTTATCAACGCTCCAATGATGCAAAGGCTGATCCGGAGGGACGAGTGTTTTTCGGATCTGTTACAGGAGATGATGACCATGAAGCCGGAGGAAATCTCTATCGCTTTGACGGAAACAAAATAGTGTGCGTCCAGAAGGGCACAAAACTTTCCAACGGCATGGCATGGAGCAGCGATCATAAGAAGTTTTTCTTTTCCGACTCACTGGAACACGCTGTATTTACATACGACTATAATATCAAGACCGGTGAAATTTCAAACAGAAATGTACTCTTTCATATAAGCGATGGAGTTCCTGACGGAATGTGTATCGACAGTCGGGACAGGCTATGGGTAGCTATCTGGGATGGAAATCGGGTCGAATGCAGAAATACATCGACCGGCGAGCTTGAAGCAATTGTAAATGTTCCTGCAGCTCATGTATCTTCCTGCTGCTTTTACGGAAATGATCTTGATAAGCTGTTTATTACGACTGCCGGTGATGGTCTTCAAAGTGCGTTTGACGGCAGACTTTATGAATGTCATGTGGGAAGCATCGGTAAAGCACCTGATCTGGCGATTATCTGAAACGCAACGGCAGGAGCGCAGCCGCCAATTTAGGTGTGGCTTTGCCACAACTAACGCCATAGTACTTATGACATTCCGCAGGCTTCATATCATAAGTACAAGGTGCTCGACCAGGGGCAGCCGTTCCCTCTGCACTCCCTATAAACGGTAGCCGTAATGGCGTCGGGTTCAATACGAAATATATTGACTGAGACGATGTTTACAGAAAGTAACGTTTTATCTGGCTCCGGAATATTATGACAATGGGTTTATAGGCTACTGATTGAGTATAAACCTGTCTTTCTATCAAAGACTGAATTATAGCGAAAGAAAGTGACGTAGTGAAAAGGAACCTCAAAAAAGAAGAGTGGGACAACAAGGGGAAATTGCTGCTCCTTTTGCTTCTGTTGCTTCTTTTTTTACTTGTAATATTATTCGGCATATTTTCTCAGCATAAGTACGACAGCGGCAAAGCTCCCTCGGAAACATCTGCTGTTCAGGGAGGTGTAGGTCTTACAATTGATCCGGATGCCGGAGATAATTCCCACCGGACATCAGAAAAAGAAAATACAACAGAACAAGGTGTGATGATATCCGGAAAAGGTTTTATCACATTTCCGGAGGAAAAAAAAGAAATATCTGTAGATTTCTATAATCCCGAAGAAAATGCGGAACTTTATTATCTCACATTTGAACTGCGATTGTACAATGACAGTGAGCAGGGTTATGAAGTTTTGTATACCTCCGGACTTGTTGAACCCGGGAAGCATATCCGTGAAATAACACTTTCACGGGAGCTTGAAAAAGGCGTATATAAAGCCGCTGTTCATGTTCAGCCATATCGTATGAACGAGAATAAGACCCCCACCAACAATGCCGATATGGAAATCAGGCTTATCGTAAAATAGTAAAAGTATCAAAACCCGTATGCCAGCTTTAATATCAGACTCTGTGGCAAACAACGCAGATGTTTGCAGGGGAGGACAGTATTAATATTGATTTTTCAGGAGGCATCCAAATGAAAAAAATTTTATCCGCTATTATTGCGACCGTCATGACTCTGGCTGTTATTTCTGCACCGGCAAGTGCGGAAATAGAAATAACCGAAAAATCAGCCGGAAAAAGCAGTGTGATAAATGTTGATTACGAACTTGATGAATCCTACACCGTAACTATTCCTGCCAGTGTGACTTTTACTGATACGGAAACAACGGTAGAAAGAGGTGTATTGGCAAAGGACGTAGTTCTTAACGAGGGCAGCACTCTTTATGTGGATGTTTCAAGCATGAATAACTTTCAAATGCGGAATGGCAGCGGATTTATAGATTATTATATTCAAATAAATTATGCGACCATTCCTAAGGGAAACGAGTATATCCTGCTGATAATAAATGCAGGAGAAGGTTCAGGCTGGGCGATCCTTGAATTTAAATCGGATCTTTCCAAGGAGCACGCCCAATATGCAGGAACCTATACCGATACTCTTACTTTTACAGTTTCGATAAAATGACCGCTTCATTCGACAAAACTGCGGCTCGGGACACTTTTCCCGAGCCGTTTTTTGTATAATGCCCTCATTTTTGAGAAATATATTCTGTTGTGGGAGTATCCCCAAACGGGACGTCAGCACCGCCGCAAGCGGCTATATCATAAGCACAAGGCGCTCGACCAGGGGCAGCCGTTCCCTCTCCCTTTTAACGGAAAAAATATATTCAGCTACATTCTGATAGGGTGAGTGGCTCTAATCATATTTTGTCTTTTTTGGACAAAGAAATCAAATATAAAATGATTGACTTCTTTACAGTTTTATGGTATGATTTTTTTGTCGGGTGATTGTTCGACCAATTGGAAATTGCAAAGATAGTGAATATATTATAGACAAGTATTATCTTATGAGGTAAAAATCATGGATATAATTAAAGAAAGTATCAAACAATGGCTTACACATTATGGCATTGTCGGAGAAACAGACCAAAACATTCGTTATTATGGCTTTATAAAAGAATATGAAGAATACTACAAAACAGATATAAATACAATGGGTGAACAAATTACAGCAGAAGATATAAAAAATGCTGCTTCTCATGGATTTTTTTCAAGTGTTGAAGTGTTTCCAGAATGTATTTATTTGTATACAAATGCTATAACTCGTAAAATATATGATGAAAAATTAAATATTAGTTATAAAGTTCATGTAAAAGGTAATGAATTTACATTTACCCTTATTGTTGAAAATAATGATCTAAATTTTAATGCTCCAATCAATGACATTTTAAATGAATACTTGGGCAGTATAAGATTTACCCGAGGGTTAATCATTCATAATAGTGACGAATTAAAAAAAGTTTTTCAAAGTATGTGCATAGAATCAAATTATTTAAGACATTATATAGTGGATATGTCCTGTGCGGAATATTATGACTTCCTGATTAAAACTGATTTCCTGAAAGAGTATGAATATCTTAATATTTCATGTAATCGCAATAATACAGGCTTTAAATCAGATAAAAAATCTATAATGTCGTTATTAAAGCAATATGACGGTTTTTCTGTAAAGTATTGTTCAAGCGATCGTTTTTATGAGATCAAAAAAAGCATAGGAGAAGTGGAAATAGGATATAATGTTGAAATAAGATATAAATTTCTCATAAACTTTATTATCTGGGGGCGCAGAAATAATAAGCCTATATTTGCAGAACCTTCTGTTGATATTTTGGTAAAAAATCATGGAAGCGGAAATAAACTTTGTAGTCTTCAATTTCATTCAATTGATGAACTAAAAAATATTTTCGATTTTATGTTAAAATACCTTGATATTTTAGCAAGTTTTTTTTAATTACAACTTAATTCGATTAAACCCTCCTTATCGCTATCACTATAAATCACCAATGGCGTCCACGACCAACACCGTGAACGCCATTATCATCATATCTTCACTACCAGCCCAAACACCGCTTTTCCCGGATAGAAAACGAAAAAATCCGAACCCT
>JAFLUI010000033.1 GCA_022508825.1 Oscillospiraceae bacterium | reverse complement strand
ACCATATCATTTTTTGCTTTCTGACGGTGGGGTGTAGATTTGCCAAATGCTTCGCATTTGCCTCCGAGTTTTGCTGCGCAAAACATCGGGCGGTCAAGGCTCAGTCTTGTAAATGATAATTTACATAAAAAAGCCTCCCGCAGAACGGGAGGCTTTCAAATTCATTAATTAACCCTTTACAGCACCGAGGGTAACACCGCCGATGATGTACTTGGAAAGGCAGAGGTAAACAATAACTACCGGGATGATAGAAATCGCAACCGCCATGTACTTAGCGCCGAAATCGGCGATCTTATCGTTACCAAGAACAGCAGCAACCATCATAGGCATTGTTCTCTGCTCAAGCTTATTGGAGAGAAGCAGCATTGAAGGTGTATAGTAGTTGTTCCAGCTTGTAACGAAAGCGAATATTGCCTGTACAGCGAAAGCAGGCTTCAGAATCGGCAGACCGATCTGCACGAATGTCCTGAACTCACCGCATCCGTCAATACGTGAAGCTTCAACAATATCCAGAGGGAATACAGATCTCATGTACTGAAGCATGAAGAATACTACCTGAGGAGCCGCAATAGCGGGGAGAATGATAGGCAGATAGTTATCATACAGCTTGATCTGAACCATGAACTGCAGGAAACCGGTTGAAACAACCTGCATAGGAACCATCATGATCATGAGGATAAATGTTGTTGCACCATTCTTAAGCTTGAAATCATAAACTGTAAGACCGTAAGCAGTCATTCCTGAGAAGAATACGGACAGCGCTGCGGAGCATACAGCAATTACAAGGCTGTTTCTGAAACCGTAGAAGATGTTATACGCTCTTGTGAACTCCGCAATACCCTCGGTCTTGCTTGTCAGTGACTTGATATTGACAAACGTATTGGTACCCGGGATAAAACGTGAAATGAAGCTTGCAGCTGAAGATGTGATATCTGTTGTAGACTTGGTTGCATTAACGATAAGCAGCCAGATCGGAAGCAGACATACGATAGAAATAAGGATACAGATAACCATTAAGACAGTAGATTTGATCTTAAGATTTCTGGTATAGTTGGCGTTATAATCGCCAGCCGGTCTGTTTTCGTAATTAGCCATTTCTTAAAACCCTCCCAGAAGCTTAGCATTCTTGGACTTTTTACGGTTGCTCTTTGCAGCCGCTCTTTCATCACTGGTATTATTGAAGCGGTAAATAATAATACCCAGAATACCTGTAATGAAGAACAGAAGAACTGATGCCGCAGCAGAATAACCGTAGTTCGGATCCTGAAGATGGAAGTGTTTATAAACGAATACCGCAGCAGTTTCAAGATGTGTCTGAACAGCATTTCCTTCATGGAAGAGATACGGAACATCGTACATCTGGAGACCGCCGATCATTGATGTGATAAGCACATAAATGAAGATAGGCTTAAGAAGAGGAAGTGTTATCTGGAAAAATACCTGGCTGCTGTTAGCGCCATCGATATTAGCTGCTTCAAAGAGAGACAGATCAATACCCATGATACCCGACATAAGCAGGATCATTGTGTTTCCGAACCACATCCATGTCTGGATGAACATTACAATAAATCTTGATGACCAGACATTGTTTACAAATCTTATTGGCTCAGTGATCTTGCCTGCACCGAGAAGCATAGCATTTACAGCACCGTATTTATTATTTGCGAAAAGAATGAAGAACAGTGCGCAGACTGATGTAGCAGTAATAATATTAGGCATATACATAATTACCTTAAATGCACCTGTTCCTTTGATCTTCACCTTGGAATCGGTGAACCATATTGCAAGAAGCAATGAAAGGATAAGCTGAGGAATAAAGTTACCAAACCAGAGGATAACAGTATTCTTCAATGACTGTATAAATTCATCATGGATGGCTTTTGCAGGTCTCGAACCGCCTACTATCAACCACTGGAAATTCTGGAATCCAACTGAATCAGCTGCATGAGCAGCTCCATTTCCCTTAAAGCTAAGTACAAATGTGTTTATCAGCGGATAAATCATAAAAAACGCATATATAACAAAAAAAGGCAGAATAAATAAATAGCCATACTTAGCATAGCTGATAGATTTTCTACCCATGGGTTTGAGCGACTGCATAAAACACACCCTTTTCATTTAATTATCACAATTTAAATATATAATATACGCTTACGGGGAAATATCCCCGTAAGCTGTACATTATCAATAAGTTTCTGATATGTTTTAATCAGATATTAGTCCCAATCAAAATCAGGATAGATAGCAGCTACTGCATCCTGGAAGCCGTTAAGAGCGTCTTCCTTAGTAGCATACTTGCCGTCAACATAGTCTGTTACAGCATTGTTGAACTGCTCCTTGATAGCAGAGTCATACTTTGTGATAAGACCATCCATCTTGATAGCGTTAGCAGAATCCATGAGAACTGCGAACTGATCCTGACCGCCGAGGAGAGGATTGGAGTTGGACTTCTCATCAACGATAGCCTGCATAGCAGCCTTGTTGTTTACAAACTCACCCTTGGAAAGAGCATAGCCCTTCATAGTGTCTGTATTAACTGTGAACATCTTAACGAAATCAGCAGCCATTGTCTTGTTGTTGCACTTTGTGGAAGGTGCGAGCCAAGAACCGCCCCAAGCGTAACCGGAAGGACCGGGGCAGAGGTTGTACTTACCGTATGTAGCTCCGCCTTCACCGCCTTCTGCGTTAGAAAGCATTGCGCCTGAACCGAGGCACCATGTGGAGAAGAAGTAACCCATTGTAGAGTCATCCTGACCGATAGCATACCAAGCATCGGACCACTGACCAACATCTGTTACCCAATTGTTCTCACGATAAGTCTTAGCGATATCAAGGAAGTTCTCTGCATTGTCAAGAACAACCTTATTGTTTACAACCCAAGGCTGGGATCTGTTGTACTGATATACCTGCCACATACCGCCGAGAGTAGCAGCCATAGCTGTCTTTCCGCCGGAAGCCTCAGAAACTGTCTTAGCAGCCTCTTCGAACTTGCTCCAGTCACCGATCTTAGCCTGCATCTCTTCAGGAGATGTTACGCCCAGATACTGCTCAGCAAGATCTGCTCTGTAAGCATATCCGCCGGGAGCACACTGCCATGTAGCAGCTCTGAGTGTTCCGCTCTCGTCTGTACCGATAGCAGTTGTGTAAGAGTAAGCGTTGGAGTAGTCACCCTTGTCGATGCCCAGTGAAGAAAGGGGCACTGTGTACTGATCGTTCAGGTACTGAAGGATCCAGTCAGCCTCAAGAATGAGAAGGTCTGCATCCTCGCCGCCGCTGAGATACTGCTGATACTGCTCACGAGCTTCGCCGCCGCTTGTACCAACCTGTACCCATGTTACCTGATCTTTTGTGTAGTCGCTGTTTGCAACAAAGTAGTCGATCATAGGATCGATATCGTCGCCTGTCCAGCAGAGGATAGTCAGCTTGTCGCCGTCATCTGCAAGATCAGCTGCGGGTGCGGGAGCGGGAGCATCTCCGCCGCCTGCGTTTCCGGAATCTCCGCCGCCTGCGTTTCCGCCGTCAGCAGCAGGTGCATTTCCGCCGCCTGTGTTTCCGCCGTCGTCAGTTGTGTTGCTGTTACAGCCAGCGAGCATGGTTCCAGCACATGCAAGAGCTGCAATTAAAGCAATCTTCTTGTTAAAATTCTTCATTTGGTTTTTCCTCCTTAAAGTTTATTATATTATAATAATATAATAGCATGGATTGTTCAGACGGCATCAGCCGTCTAACGACATTAGTCGCCTGCTTAAATATTACAACTTCTTTTTAATTATGTCAATGGTTTTTTTTAATTCCGGCTAAAAAATTGTCCATTTGCATAACATACTCATTGTTTTTTAGAGCTTTTCACCAATCAAATATAAATATTTAATGAACTAATATGTGTAATTTGTGCCAATATAGTAAAATTCTACAATAAAAGTCAACATCAGATTGTGCTTTTTGTTTAAAATTACTATGTGTATAAAAATCAGGTTTTATGCAGAAAGAATAATTTTTATCTTGCATCCACAAAGCCGACCTTACGGTATACCTTTGTAAGAGTCCTTCTGCTGATGGAAAGCGCTGACTTTGCTCCCTCCATATAGCACTCCTTAAGATATGCCTTGTCAGCCATAAGACGTGCAAACTCCTCACGGACAGGCTTCAGACGGTCGGATACCGCCTCCCCTACAGCAAGCTTGAAGTCACCGTAGCCCTTGCCCTCAAATTCCCGCTCTATTTCGGGTATCTCCTTGCCCGTAACGGCGGAGTAGATAGACATAAGATTGCTTACTCCGGGCTTTTCCTCTGCATATCGTATCTCCGAATCGCTGTCGGTGACAGCCCTCTTGAACTTTCTTATTATAACATCGGGCTCATCAAGGATGAACACGCAGGCATTGGGGTTCTCGTCCGACTTGGACATTTTCTTCTCGGGATCCTGCAGGGACTTTATCCTTGCCCCCACCTTCGGGATATACGCCTCGGGGACGGTAAAGAACTCCCCGTACTTGCCGTTGAAGCGCTGTGCGATATTTCTTGCCAGCTCCAGATGCTGACGCTGATCCTCGCCGATGGGAACAAGATCTGCATTGTACGCAAGGATATCCGCAGCCATCAGAACAGGATATGTGAAAAGTCCTGCGTTTATGTCATCAGCGTGCTTTGCGGACTTGTCCTTGAACTGGGTCATTCTGGACAGCTCCCCGAACTGGGTGGAGCAGGACAGTATCCAGCTGAGCTCGGCATGGGTGCCTGCATGGCTCTGTATAAAAGTAATGGACTTTTTCGGGTCGATGCCGCAGGCAAACAGAAGCGCATACGCTTCCAGTGATTTCTGACGGAGCTGCACAGGATCCTGTCTTACAGTGATAGCGTGCATATCTACTATAGAATAGATGCAGTTGAACTGATCCTGGAGCTCTCCCCAGCGTGAGACTGCTCCTATATAGTTGCCCAGCGTAAATGTGCCGGTGGGCTGTATGCCGCTGAAAATTATTTTTTTCTCTTGTTCTGACATATTTTATCGTTCCTTTCTATCAATTGAACATCTCTCTGGACATCTTTCCTAAGATCTCACAGCCCCTTACAAGCTGCTCGTCGGTAGGAGTGGAGAAATTAAGACGGAAGCAGTTTATGGGGTCGTCATCATGGACAGTGAATGCATTTCCGGGAACTACCGCAACCTTAGCCTCCACCGCCTTTTTACAGAAGCCCATCATGTCGCAGCCATCGGGCAGCGTCGCCCAGATGAACAGTCCGCCCTGAGGACGTGTGACCTGTATCTTTTCCGAAAAATTCTTGTCGATCTCGCTAAGCATAAGACCGCACTTCTTACGGTATATCTCCCTGATCCGGGCAAGGTGATCTTCAAAATCATAGTGATTGACAAACTCGTCCGCCACCATCTGAGCCAGAATGTTGGTGTGGACGTCCGCCACCTGCTTGCAGACTACTATCTTCTGGATGACAGCCTTGGGAGCGGAAACAAATCCCACACGGATGCCGGGAGCAAGTACCTTTGAAAAGCTTCCGCAGTAAATTACCCGTCCGTCTGTGTCAAGGGACTTTATAGAGGGGATGTGCTCGCCCTCAAAGCGGATCTCCCCATAAGGATTGTCCTCCAGAATGACTGCATTATACTTCTGAGCAAGAGCATAGACCGTCTTTCTTCTTTCCCATGACATACACTTGCCTGTGGGGTTCTGGAAATTAGGTATAAGATATATCAGCTTGGTGTTGGGATTTGCCTTGAGAGTTGCTTCTAACTTTTCAGGGTCGATGCCCTCGTCGTCCATCTCAACTCCCACAAGGTTGACGTTGTAGGACTTGAAGGAGTTTATGCTTCCTATAAAGGACGGGAACTCACAGATAAGGGTGTCCCCCTCATTCAGAAAGACCTTGCAGGACAGCTCGTTTCCCTGCTGACCGCCGGACGTGATGATAACGTCGTCTATATCGGCATTGAAGCTGTTCTGGGATCCCAGACGCTTTTTCAGTGTCTCACGGAGAGGAGTGTAGCCCTCTGTGATGCTGTACTGGAGAGCCGCCACCGGATTTTCTGTAAGTATCTTCCGGGTGATCTCCTCCACAGCCTGTACGGGGAAAGCCTCGGGAGCGGGATTTCCTGCCGCAAAGGAAATAACGTCAGGAAAAGCCGTAAATTTAAGTATCTCACGGATAGCAGATGCCTGCAGACCCGTTACCTTATTTGAAAAAGAATAGTCCATAATGATTCCTCCATTTATACATCTACAGCGGCAGAGCCGCAAAATCACATATATTATATCACATATTTGACAAGTATGCAACATAAAATTTAGAAAAAAATGAAAGGACGACCCCATTTGAAGAAACAAACATTCCTTTTCAGTTCGGCTATACTTATACTGTCTGCTCTGGCTGCCAAGCTTACAGGAGCCCTTTTCCGCATACCTCTTGCAAATATGCTTGGAGGAACGGGCATGGGATATTTTTCCTCTGCTTACGGGATTTTTATGACAGTGTACGCCGTTTCTGTCACCGGACTGCCCGCCGCCGTTGCCAAGGTCACCGCCGAAAAGTCCGCTCTGGGAAGATACGCCGACCTGCGGCGGGTCAAGTCCTCCGCCCTTTTATTTTTCTCGGCAGCAGGACTTGCCTTCACAGCCGTGACCATGCTTCTTGCCTATCCCTTCTGTCTTTTTTCGGGCAATGGAATAGCCGCCGTCCCTGCCGTCCTTGCAATTGCACCGTCTGTATTTTTCAGCTGCGTCACATCGGTCTACCGGGGATATTACGAGGGACTCCGGAATATGTTCCCCACCGCGGTCTCCCAGATAATAGAGGGTCTGATAAAACTCTGCTCCGGACTTGCCCTCTGCCTGATCGTTCTGAAAAATCCCCATAAATTTGAGGGACTCTTTGTTTACTTCAAAGACGCCGGGGATCCCCTGCTGCCCATCGCCGCCGCAGCCGCCGTCATGGGAGTGACCCTCTCCTCCGCAGCGGGGACGCTTTTTCTGATACTCCGGGACAAAATAGGCGGTGACGGCATATCTCCCGATGAGATCGTCCTCTCCGAAAGTGAGGTGGACAGCCGCAGGACTATCATTTCCGCCCTGTTAAAGACCGCCGTCCCCATCGCGGTAGGAGCGCTGGTCACCAACCTGACCTCCCTTATAGACCTTGTTACCATCATGCGCTCCCTTGGAGCGGCAGCAGAAAGATATCCCCGCTATTTCGCGGAGCTGTCGGGAAATATCCCCACATCCGAGATACCCAACTTTCTTTTCGGGAGCTTTACGGGACTTGCAGTGACCATCTTCAATCTGGTGCCATCCTGCACAAATATGTTCGGCAAGGGCATCCTGCCTGCTGTCTCTGAGGCTTTCGCCGCAGGGGACAAAAAGCAGGTAAGGCTGTCCACAGAAAAGGCATTTTTTGCCACCGCATTGGTGTCATTTCCGTCGGCAGCGGGTATCTGTGTGCTGTCGGGGGAAATTTTAGGGACACTTTTTCCTACAAAACCGCTTGAAACTGAAATATGTACCGTTTCCTTGTCAATACTTGGTATAGCAGTTGCATTTCTGTGTATGTCCTCCACCGCTTTTGCCATACTGCAGGCAGCAGGACGTCCGGACATACCGGTGAAGCTGATGCTTGCAGGAGTGGCGGTAAAGCTGGCAGGAAACCTTCTTCTTGTAAGGATACCACAGCTTAATATCGCAGGAGCGGCGATCTCCACACTGATATGCTATGCGGTCATATGTCTGCCTGCCATGAGCATTGCAGCTAAGATGACAAATTCTGACAATTCTTATTTAAAAGGGATATTTTGTAAGATATGTTACTGCTCTGTAATGTGCGGCGGCGGAGCACTTTTTGTGCGAAATATGCTCTCAGAAACGCTGGGAAGCCTTACTTTACTAATTTTTTCTATATTTTGTGGGGTAATCTTTTACATATTGACTGCCCTATTATTGGGCATTTTAACAAAAAATACACTAAATTTGCTGATTTCTTAAAAATTTTGAAAAACCCCTTGAAATTATTTGGAATATGGGTTAATATATTAAATGTACCGTTTTTTCGGACTGACCGTTTCCTATACTTTGCAGCGGAGGTTTTTTATGGATTTCACCCTGAAAAGCAGATATGATATGAATGATCTGCTTGATATCATGCGTATCCTGCGTTCAGAAAACGGCTGCCCTTGGGATAAGGAACAGACCCATAAGTCTATCCGCAAGGACTTTATCGAGGAGGTCTACGAGGCAATAGAGGCCATAGACACCGAGGACAGCGAGCTTCTCCGTGAGGAGCTGGGAGACGTGCTCCTGCAGGTAGTGTTCCACTGCCGCATCGAGGAGGAGCAGGAAAGGTTCTGCTTCGGAGATGTAGTAAACGAGGTCTGTCAGAAGCTTGTGACCCGTCATCCCCATGTTTTCGGCGACGTTACAGCAGAGACCAGCGAGGAGGTCCTGAAAAACTGGAACGACATCAAGCAGAAGACCAAGGGACAGGAAACCTATACAGAGACCCTTGAAAGCGTCTCGTCTGCACTTCCCGCACTCATGAGAGCCCAGAAGGTGGGTCAGAGAGCAAAGCGGGCAGGCATGGATTTCCGTGACGCTATTAGTGCTATGGACAGCATGGAAAAAGAGATCGCCGAGCTGAAAGCAGCCTTAGCCACAGCAGCATTGAAAGGGATGAACGGCAAAGGAAAAGAAATAGATGTATCCGCTGCTGTACAGGATGAGCTTGGGGACGTGCTGTTCTCCTGCGTAAATCTGTCCAGACATCTTGGCTTTGACGCAGAGGAGGCTCTTACAGCGTCCACAGAAAAATTTATAGACCGGTTCAGAAAGACCGAAGATTTATTAAGGTGCGAAGGGATAGATATGAAGTCCCTGAACATAGATGAGCTTGACGTCTGGTGGCGTAAAGCAAAATCCCAATAAAAAAATGGGTATACCCATTAAAATTTTATGGAGGTAGAAAAAATGACAAAAGCAGAGTTAGTTAATTCAATCGCAGAGAAAGGCGGACTTTCCAAGAAGGACGCAGAGAAGGCTCTTAACGCAGTAACAGAGTCCATCACAGAGGCTCTTGCAGGCGGAGACAAGGTTCAGATCGTGGGCTTCGGTACATTTGAAGTACGCGACAAGAAGGCAAGGGACAGCATCAATCCCAGAACCAAGCAGAAGATCAAGGTTCCCGCTAAGAAGTCTCCCGCTTTCAAAGCAGGCAAGGCTCTCAAGGACGCTGTTGACAAATAAGCGACTTTTGTCTAATGTCTAATTTTGAGCAGACAAGGGCTGAGCCAGCCTGTCGTCTGCTCTTTTTCTTTAATTATAAAAGGAGAGATAATATGCGGCTTGATAAATATCTTAAGGTCACAAGGCTGATAAAGCGTCGCACCGTGGCAAACGAAGCCTGTGACGCCGAAAAAATCGTGGTAAACGGGAAGGTCGCCCGTGCTTCCTATGACGTAAAGGTGGGAGACATCATTGAAATAAACATGGGAGCAAAGCCCCTGAAGGTCAAGGTACTGAATGTTACCGAGTATGCCACAAAGGAAAACGCCTCCGACAACTACACCGTGTTGGAGGGTTAATATGGGACCATTTGAATACATTGTTGAAAAAATAGACGGAGACTACGCCCTCCTGCGGCGCACGGATATTCAGGACGACTCCCTTATTACGGTAGCAAGAGCACTTCTCCCCGAGGAGACCGACGAAGGCGTCCGCCTGCTCTGGGAGAACCTTGAATATTCAGTGATAGAATAAAAAACCTCCCCCAAGCTGACTTTCAGCCGCGGGGGAGGTTTTTTCGATCATTAATTTTTTAGAAAAGCTCGGAATCTTCCTTTGATTCTCCTTCTTTCTCTTCAAAGCCGAGAAGCTCCTCATCGGAAATGTCCTCTTCAGGCTCAGCAGCAGGAGGCTCGGGCTTTTCAAGCTTAGCTCCGCACTTTCCGCAGAAATTATCCTCAAAAGGACAGTCAGCGCCGCATTCTGCACACTTTACAAGACCCTTTATTGCCAGAAGCTGTCCCTTCATCTCCTTGATGGTCTCCATGGAAGCTGTGATGGAATTTACGTTCTCAGCAACGCTCTCGTCGGGATTGTCCTTGTATGTATCATAGTAATATTTTCCAAGGATCGTATAATTGTCGCTGATAGAATGCTCTGACGCAATGATCTTTGCATTGAGCTTGGCAGCATTGCCTACCTGCTTGGTCTTCTCCCCTACGGTCTTGCCGGTTTCGGTAATGGTCTCTTTTACATTTTTGAAAAAATCGCTCATGGTGATTCCTCCTTCAAAATATTGGGTGGATATTCCTTATGATAATATTATACTACATATAATATTAAATGTCAATACCCTTTTATAATTTTTATGATATTTTTTTCCTCCGGACACGCTGATCTGCTTCCGTAACGGAAAACCCCTGCAAAATCTGCAGCAATACCCTCAAGATCACATTCTGAGGACGTATACAGCACAGCCAGACGGTCACCCTTGCCGACCTTATCTCCCACTGTCCTGTCAAAGACGATCCCTGCAGAGGGGTCGACCGCATCCTCCTTTTTGGAGCGTCCCGCTCCCAGCCGCAGCGATATCAGACCGGTCTTCTCACAGGATATGCCGGTTATAAAGCCGTCCCTGTCAGCGAAAATTTCCTTTTTCCTTGCCGGAGACGCAAACAAGCTATAGTCGCTGATGACACGCGGGTCTCCGCCCTGAAGCTCTATCATTTTAGAAAGTCTTTCCAGCGCCTTGCCCGAGGACACTGCATTTTCCGCCATAGCACGACATTCTTCGGCAGTCCCTTTTCCTGCCACAGCCAGCATTTCCGCCGCCAGCGCAAGTGAGACCTCCCATAAATCTTCCGGAGCATTGCCCTTTAACGCTTCAACAGCTTCAATGACCTCCAGCGAATTTCCCACAGCCCGTCCCAGAGGCTTGCTCATATCCGTAAGTACAGCCGTACATTTCCTCCCTGCCAGACGTCCTGCACGAACCATAAGCTCCGCCAGCTTTTCCGCATCGTCAGTGGTCTTCATAAAAGCCCCGTCTCCGACCTTGACGTCCAGGACGATACCGTCCGCTCCTGTAGCGATCTTCTTGCTCATTATCGATGAGCATATAAGAGGTATGCTGTCCACTGTCGCTGTAACGTTCCTGAGTGCATATATCTTCTTGTCCGCAGGCACAAGAGCCCCGCTCTGCCCTGCCACCGCCAGACCGTTCTGACGGAGTATCTCTGTAAAGCGCTCATAGGACAGCTCCGTTTTAAACCCGGGTATTGACTCTAACTTGTCGATAGTCCCTCCCGTATGTCCAAGACCTCTCCCGGACATTTTCGGAACGTACACTCCGCAGGCAGCAGCGATGGGCGCCACAATAAGAGTGGTCTTGTCTCCCACTCCTCCTGTGCTGTGCTTATCGACGTTAAAGCCGCCCGTTTCAGGCTTCATCATCTCTCCCGAGTGTGCCATGGACATAGTAAGGTCAGCAGTCTCCCTATCGGACATATCCCGCAGACATACAGCCATAAGCAGCGCAGACATCTGATAGTCGGGTATGTCCCCTGAAACATAGCCGTCAACCACATATTGTATTTCCTCTTTTGTCAGCTCCCTGCCCTGCTTTTTTCCGGCAATTATCTCATACATCGTCATAGAACTTCAATTCCCGTGAAATAATATTTTAGTATCTGAGTGTAAGTGTAACCCTGCTTTGCAAGGATATTCGCACCGTTCTGGCTCATGCCGACGCCGTGTCCGTAGCCGTATGTAGTGAACACGAACTGCTCTCCGTCATAGTAAACATCAAAGGAAGCGCTTTTCAGGCTGTACCCGAAAACATTTTCCCGCATTTTTCTGCCGCTTATAACGGTCTGACCGTCGATATCCACCTCATAGACATAGTTGCCGTCAACGTAAGATACTATCCTCATCCAGTTATAAGGATTTGCAGAAAGAGTAATACCCAGACAGCTTTCAAGCATAGTCCTCATTCTTGATTCACTGACCCGTGTTACAACGCCGTAATTGGGGTCATTATCCGCATCAAAGGGACAGGACACGCTTTTCAGATAGGGCACGCTTCCGCCCCATACGTGTTCCGCATCAGCCGTATAGCCTGACGAGGACGCCATATATACCGTCTGAGCCACACTGCCATTGTAATAGCAGCAGACGCCCCACACCTCGGAAACAAGGTTCTTTATGCGGTTCGACGGATTTTTCTTCACCAGCACCGAAGGGGTAAGACCATTTACATTATGGTATTTTACATAGGAGTACGCTGCAACAGCCTGAGCCTTGATAGCTTCATCGTTAAAGCTTTCCGATATCTCATTATTGACTATCCAGCATACCAGATCATAGGCGTTGACTGTTTGTGTGGACCCGTTAAACTTAGCAGTGAAGGTCTCGCTTGTGGACGTGTCCGCCACCTGTGAAACAGTAACTGTAGTTTCTTCGGTGGTCGTTTCGTTATCTTCATCTTCCCAGAAAAGTGTAACGACCACATCTGCATCATCTGAATAGCCTTTATCAGTGGTCTGCTCAGTTTCAGAAGCTTCCGGCTCTGTAACAGCAGTCGTGACCTCTGTCACATCAACATCGTCATCCTCCGGTACGTTGTCGTCTTCATCCTCCGGAGCGGTATAGACTGTCTGAGCTTCCGGCTCGTCATCATCCTCAGGATAGTCCTCCTCGGGAGGTTCTGTATGTACAGCAGGTTCAGTTTTGGTTTCCGGTTCCTTTTCAGGCGCCTCAGTAACAGCAGTTATCATTGCAGGGACAGCCTCTATATGCTCGCCGGGCTCCTCCACCCAATCGTCATCAAACACGATCTCCTCCGCTCTGACCGTAGTAACCTCCGTTACCGCAGGCTCTATAACTTCAATAACATCATCATCAGGCAATTCTGCCTCTGCTGATTTTTCATCCGGTATGTAATATCCTGTGGTAAAAGGATCCTCCTCCACATCCTCCACATCCGCAACAGCGAACGCAAAGGTGTAGAATATCCCCATCATCAGAATTACCGCAACTCCGCCGAGAGTAAGTCTCAGCTTCATCCGATCCCCTTCTTCCTGTTTTTAGCATCTGTTACGGCTGCTCTGTCTGAGCACGCACTCCTTCCGCATCAAGCGGAAGGGATATATGCGCCGCCATTATATTTGTAATATATTGCAGGCCACTTAGGGTTAGGATTTACCTCAAAGCCTGACAGATCAATATTTTCCGTAGTTTCACCGGCTCTCAGCTTCCTGCCGATTATGACATGACGTGAAGTATCCCACTCATAGGAGCAAGTGGAGAGCGTAAGGAACTTGTCGTTTTCATTGACATCAATGCCTGTATAGAACTGAGTCCGTTCGTTCAGCTCCTTGATGAAATTATCATAGGTATAGGTATCATTGAATTTTATATAGTTATAGTAGTCAAATACATTTCCGTTGTCATCCTTAGGATCATCATTCACAACAAAGGACGCAATGATAACATACACATTCTGCTCATATTTATTGTCAAAATAGATAAACGGATTTTTCAGCCAGTATTTAAGATCCCATTTATAATAGTCCATCTCACCGAACATTGTGCCGTCCTTCTGATTGTGACCGTAAAGAATGATATTATCGGACTGGAGGTCGGCATAGTCGTTCACAACATTGCGGTAGTCCGCAAAGACCGTACCGCACTGACGGGTCTGGTCATAAATATTCTTGTTGAGGTAGTATTCATTGTCAGTACCCTGAACAACAGCCTCATTGATGCAGTTCGGTATCGAAACGTACCCTGCATAGTCTTTATTTATTTCCAGCATTTCCACAGCAAAGGGCATGGTAACAAGGGGACTTCTGATGATCTCCCCGTTTTCATCCAGAGTAAGATCTGCCTGAGGAACCTCTCCCGATGCTCTGCTGCCGATCTCGTTATATTTGGACAATATTTTGGAATTATTCTGTTTAGCCTCAAAAATATGGTAAAAGTACACTCCAAGTATGACCCCGCAGACTATCAGTGCCATAATAGAGATAAGGACTATTACTTTACTTACTATCTGATTTGGAGTATCCCCCCGCATAGGCAGGAAGCTTTCAGCAAAGCTTTTTTTCTCTCTTGGCTTGTACCGAGGGTTTGACCGTACTTCATCTGACATTGCCATAGGATGATCTTTCCTTTCTTTTTATCTTTATATCTGTATCACATTTTAACTGACCGATGTTTCTCCGCTGTTTCCCGTCCCGCTGTCATCAGACCCGCTGCTGTCCCCTGCATCACCGCTGTCTCCCGAACCGCTGCCGTCCCCCGAGCTGCTGCTGTCCGCTGATTCGCTGCTGTCCGTTCCGCTGACGCCAGAGGCACTGCTGTCAGCCGTCTCCGTTTCTGTCTCAGCCGACGCACTTTCGGAAGGCACCACCGTAACGGAAGTCTCCTCTGTTTCCGCAGGAACAGTGGTAACGGTCGTTTCGGAGGTCTCTTCAAGAACAGCCTCTGTCTCATTTGCAGAAGTCTCCGTTCTGACATTTTTTTTGTTAAGGGACTTCTCGCTGGTAACTACTTCTGACAGCTCATCGTCGGGAAGCTCATCATATGAAGTCTCCTCCTCCGAGGTAAACTCAGACATGATAGCGTCCCAGTCAACGCCCTGAGCGTAGGGATTGAGCCTTGCCTGCGAGAAATCATAATCACTTACAGACTCACCCTCACGAAGCCTTCTTGCGAAAACCACAAAGCGTGAATCGGTAAACTCATTTGAACAGGTAGACAAGCAAAGAAGATCGTCGCCGTACTGAACATCAACAGGAGAGATTATCTGGTTGCGGCTCTGTACCTCTCCCAGATACCAGTCAAAGGTACTTCTGTTTTTCAGCACGTTTATATAGTCATGGTAATGGAAAACGATTCCGTCGCTGGACTGCTTTTCATAAACGTGAGTAACGAAAAATCCGTACACAAGGTACTCCCATGTTTCGGTGTCGGTACTGAATCTTATAACGGGATTTTCCTTGTAGAATTCCACATCCTGCTTGTAGTATTTCAGTCTGCCGAACATTGTGCCGTCCTCCTGATTGTGACCGTATATCACAAGATTCGGAGAGGTATATTCATCGGAGATCGTGCACCTGTAATCCATAAAGACGGTGCCTGCCTTATTGTAACCGCCTGAGATCTTTGTGCTCAGATAATATTCATTGTCATCGCCCTTGACCACAGGCTCATATATATCACATCCCGGTACCTCCAGATAGCCTATATAATCCTCATTTATAGCCTTATAATACTCTGCAACATTAAGATTATGCTCTGCGATCTCCTCGGGTGTGGGAGGGATAGTTACGATATTTCCGTCACTGTCTATAGAAGTCGCAACTGTAGTAACGATAACGCTCTGATTTGATTCCTGTATGCCCTTTGCTTCGCCGGACTGTATCAGAGTGCTTATCAGCATGATGCCTGCTCCGATAAATACGATAACTGCAATAAGGAAAATTATCTTTCTGATGATCTCCCCCACGCTGTCACCCTTTACAGGAAATATCGACTTTGCAAATCTTGCAAGAAAAATGTCGTTCACATCCTCGCCGTCCTGCACTGTTATGTCCCTATCTGTGCTGTCCTCTTCTGCCTCGTCTGCTGCCTCTTCTGTCTCGTCCGCCGTCGCCGCCTCACTGTTCATCGCCTCCGCCTCACTGTTCACCGCCTCGCTGTCTGCCTCCTCGTCTGTATCCCCACTGTCTGCTGCCTCACTGTCTGCTTCGCCGCCTGCCGCACTGTCCGCACCCGGGGTGTCAAATGTGCCGGAAATTATTGGTATATCTGTTATGCCGGCTTCCTCCCAGGTATGCTCCGGATCAGGACCTAAAAATGGTTCCTCCACGATCTCAACATCGTCAAGATCCTCATCGTCACTGACGGTTATTTCCTCGAAGAACTCCTCGGAAATTTCCATATTCTCAGGATCCTCATCATTATGGCGGATGTTATCCTTCGGAGAACTGTCCGGACTGCTGCTTCCATTATACTCCGCCAGGATATCATCCAGGGTAACTTTTTTATCATCCCTTGGCATAAAAAGACCTCGATCTGTTTATCTGCTGTAAATATAGCTGTAGTCAGGCTCAAGCATATCCTCATTTATTTCGGCAAGAGAGGTGTCTACTTCAGGGCTTTCACCCGGACGGACACGCCTTCCGATAACAATAAATCTGGACTGGTCGAACTCATTTGAGCAAGTGGAAAGAGTCATATACTTGTCGTTTTCATCGAAGTCCACACCTGTGTTGATACCTGTCCTTAACATGATGTTCTCCTTGAACTTCTCGAAATTGCGCTCTCCCGTAAAGGTTATGTAGTTATGATAATCAAACAGATTGCCGTCTCTTGTCTGTTCAGGCAGAGCTTCAATAACGAACAGAGCAATGATCTTATATGTATACTCTCCATAAAGGCTTGTAAAGGTAAATGTCGGATTTTCCTGATAGAAGCTGAAATTCTTTGTATTGTCCTTCTTGACCTTATATTTTTTCAGGGACCCGAACATTGAACTGTCCGCCTGATTATGACCGTACAGTATAACATTGGGGGTCTGGTTGAAATCATAGTCGTTTATAACGCAGCGGTAATCGACAAAGATAGTTCCTGCAATATTCCTGTTGCCGTAAAAATCCTTATCCATGTAGTAGGTATTGTTGTCAGTCTGGACAACAACATCATTTACACTTGTATTGGGGACCTTTATCCAGCCAGCTGTCTCGGGATTATCCGCCATAAAATCATTGAACGCATCCAGCATGACCAGCGGAGGAGGCTCTGTAACAACAGTTTCATCCGGTTCATCCTCTTCAGCAGCCTCAGTAACGGGATTTATTACAGTAATATTTTCAAAGGCATTCTGCCTGTCCTTGATAGCCTGACGATTCTGCACCTGTCCGATAAAACGAACAGCCAAGTATCCCAGTGCCGCAACAAGAACTACCGACGCAATGATAGTGACCATCTTGCGCGCAATGTCATTAGGTGAATCTCCCTTCTGAGGTATGAATTCACTTATCAAGCTTTTTTTCTCCGCCATAACAAAACCCTCTTATCTGTAAATTACGTCCCAATCCGGCTCCTGCGCATTGGGGTTCAGGTATGCCTGTGAAACATCCACCGAAGGATCCTCTCCCTCCCTGACCATCCGTCCGAAAACCACGAAACGTGACTGGTCGAACTCGTTTGAACAGGTGGAAAGAGTGATGAATTTGTCTCCGTACTTAACGTCCACAGGAGCGATTATCTGTGTCCTTGCCATAATATTGTCCATAAATTTGTCGTATCTGTCCCTGCTGCCGAAGTCAATGTAGTTGTGATAGTCGAAGATTACGCCGTCTCTTGTCTGGGACGGCAGCGCAGGTGTCACAAAGAAAGCGAATATCTTATAGTTATCCGTCCTGTAATTTGAGCTGAACCTTATGATGGGGTGCTCCGAGTAGTAGCCCAGATCTTTTTTATAGTAAGCCAGGTCGCCGAACATGGTCTTATCCCTCTGGTTGTGACCGTAAAGGACAAGATTGTCGGAGCGGTCATAAGCGTCAAGGACGTCCCTCCTGTCAAGGAAGATGGTGCCCGCCTTGTTTGAGCTTCCGTCAAAAGCGGTCTTCAGGTAGACCTCGTTGCCGTCAGCCGTTCTCTTCTGCACCACAGGCAGGGATACGTTGGTGTCGTCGATGTGGACCCAGCCCACAGTGTCCGGATTGATAGCAAGCAGTTCCTTGGCTCCGTCCAGAAGCTCCCCTCCGTTATCCCCATGGTCGATAAAGGTATGATACAGGTCTTTAAGAGAGCTGTTGAGAAACTTAGCACTGAGGGACTGCCGCAGCTCGTTTGCCAGAATAAGCCCGCAGGCGATAAGTACCAGGACTGCAAACTGAGTAAACAGCTTGCTTACCACTTCCTTTGCGCTGTCTCCCTTCTGTATAAGGAGCCAGTGTCCCCGCTGTCTTTTTTTCTTGACCTTGACAGCCTTTTTGTATGCTTTCCTGGCGCTTGATGAAAGTGCCATGATAATTTGATCCTCCAATCGGGACGGTATCAAAGCCGTCCGAAACGATACAAGTGACAGCGTTCCATAAAAGGAAAATATCACATATAGTATAATTGTACTACTTTTTTGTCGGATTGTCAAGGGAATACACGCATTTTGCGGCTGATGGCAAAAGATTTCATCATTTCATCACCTTACATAAATTTTTATTGACATCCTCATTCAAAAATGCTATTATTAATAGTGCTGAAATATAACAGGAAAGGAAAAATTATGAAAGAGCTTATTATATTCAAGGAAGGCGAGATCGCCCTCAAGGGTCTGAACAAAAGAAGCTTTGAGGATGCCTTTATCCATAATCTGAAGCATCGCCTGAAAAAATTCGGAAAATTCACATACGAAAAGTCCCAGTCCACCATCTACGCTGTCCCACAGTCCGAGGACATCGACCTTGAACAGGTGCTGGACGCAGGCTCCAGGGTTTTCGGAGCGGCAGCTCTCTGCAAGGCCGCTGTGGTAGAAAAGGACTTTGATACTATCTGCAAAAACGCAATAGAGTACATCCGGGAGACCGCAGAGCTGTCCCGCACCTTCAAGGTAGAGGCAAAGCGCTCGGATAAGAGCTTTCCCCTCAAATCCCCGGAAATATGTGCGGAGCTTGGCGGAAGGATACTGGAAGCGTACCCCCATCTGACCGTGGACGTGAAAGACCCTCAGATGACCGTCACCGTTGAGATCAGGGACACCTCCGCATATATCCACGGAGGCAATCTGAAAGGCGCGGGAGGCATCCCCGTAGGCACGTCCGGAAGCGCCCTGCTGCTGCTTTCGGGAGGCATAGACAGTCCTGTCGCCGCCTATATGATGGCAAAAAGAGGGGTGCGGCTGTCCGCAATACATTATGTGTCTCCCCCCTATACGTCCGAAAGAGCCCGTCTTAAGGTGGAGCGTCTCTGCGAAAAGCTGACCCCTTACTGCGGAGACATCGCTTTTTACTGCGTCCCTTTTACAAAAATACAGGAAGCCATACGGGACAACTGTCCCGAGGAGCTTTTTACCATTATCATGCGCCGCATCATGATGGAGATTGCCCAGCGCATTGCCGCAGAAAAGAGCATACAGGCTCTTGTAACCGGAGAAAGCGTTGGACAGGTAGCAAGCCAGACCATGAGCGCCATCGTCTGCACCGATGCAGTCTGCCGTATGCCCGTGTTCCGTCCCGTCATCGGCATGGACAAGACGGAGATAGTCGAAATTGCCCGCAAAATAGACACCTTTGACATCTCCATAGAGCCCTACGAGGACTGCTGTACTGTCTTTACTCCCAAGCACCCCAAAACAAGACCCGTCCCTGCCGACGTTGAAGCCGCTCAGAATTCTTTCGATTTTGAGCCGCTTATTGCAGAAGCTACTCAAAATACTGAGCTTAAGGTAATAAAGCAAGGCTGAGTCTTGACCCATATAATTTTTAAGAGCCTGTTTAATATCTTGAAATTACCGGAAAGACGGCAGTTGAAAGATACTAAACAGGCTCTTTAAGTGAATCAACACCAATTTCCCTTTTCCGGAATGGATTCAGCCAGAATCCACTCAATATCCAAAGACATACCTCCTGAGACTATGAATTCTTTTATGCCTTTCCATGCAATTTCAGGCGGAAAAAACAGTCCTACCGAGGCATATATCTCATCATCAACATCAATTACTTCCTCTAATTTTGTTTTATCATAAACAGCCAGATGTGTTTGCTCTGCACTGATCTCTCCTATAAGGGACATCTTTTTATAATTGATCTCATGTGTCAGATATATCCCATAGCCTTTGACTGTACCAAATCTAAGGGATCTGGTATTTACATCATTTTCCCAAATATTCAATACTGCACAGCCGCAGCCATTTGTGGAAAAGATATCATAGTTTTTTATAACTGTATCATACACAACGCTTGGGTCTGTAATCTCTATAGGTTTATCCATTGCCTCAAATAAGATTTTTTTCATATATACCCTCCCCGCTTAAGGCTCAGCCTTTCTTTTGCCTTGCCTGCTCCATAGCCTCATGTTCCTTTGCAAGCTCATCAAGGAGCCATTCAAGAGTCTGGCTCTGATTTGTCGCCGTCACGATAGCTTTGAGCGGGATGCTTATCCCTTCTGCCCGGATAGCCTTTAACACCGTATCAAGACGGTTCCCCTCTATCCCCGAAAAGATAAGACACTCCCCCTCTGCGCGGACAGAGGAGCCGTTTGAGGAAAATCCCCCGTACCCTGCAAGAAAGCCAACCTGCTCCCCTGCCTTATCTTCCGGGATCGCCTTGTGTACCATGCCAAGAGACTCCGTGATCCTGTCAAGAGCCGACCCTTTTTCCCCTATGCCGTAGGAAAGCACCGTTTCCGGCAGTGCAGGGATAATTCTTGCTTTCATAAAATTCCTCCTGTATATACTACTTTCCGGTCAATTTGCCGGATGCATTTCATTTTGGATGTACTCCCTCACCTGCTCGGCAAGGTCGTGATTTATACCCATTGCCTTTGCTATCTCCTCTGCAGAAGCCTTTTTCAGGGCGTCACGGGTCTTGAAAGCAGTAAACAGCTTAAGAGCCTTTTTCTCTCCGATACCCTTTATCTGAGTGATGCCCATTTCATAGGACTGCTTACCGTGCTTTTTCCGCTGATATGTGATGGAAAAACGGTGTACCTCGTCCTGTATCCTCGTCACCAGCATAAATGCAGACTTTGTCCCGGAAATGGATATCTCCGCACCGGATGTGGCAATGGCTCTTGTCCTGTGATTGTTGTCCTTGACCATGCCGAACAGCGGGACGTCTATCCCCATTTCCCGAAGTATAGGCTCCACAGCGTTTACCTGACCCTTTCCGCCGTCCAGCAGGATAAGATCGGGCATACGGCTGAATCCCTCGTCCGTCTCGGAAGCGTCCTGATAGTGCCTGAACCGCCGTTCAAGGACTTCCCGCATACTTGCGTAGTCGTTCTGGATGGCGGTCTCCTTTATTGAGAACCGCTTATAGGCTTTTTTAAGTGGTCTGCCGTTTTCAAAGACCACCATTCCCGCAACCATTGAGGAGCTTCCAAGATTTGATATGTCGTAAGCCTCGATATAGACAGGAGGCTCGGGAAGTCCCAGCAGCTTGCCCAGCGCTTCAAGAGCGGCGATCTCCTTTCCTGACCGTCCAACCTTTATTGCAAGACTCTCCTCAGCGTTTGCCTTTGCCATCATAATGAGCTTGAGACCCTTGCCCCGCTTTCTGGAGAACAGATCGACTGCCCGTCCGCACTTTTCACGGAGGAGCCTTTCCACCATCTCACCGTTGGGAAGCTCCTCCTCCACGATGATCTCTCTCGGAATTTTAGTGGGGTCTGAGTAATACTGCAGGACGAAATCCTCCAGCATATTTTCCTCGCTGTCGGGAGCGCCAAGGTCGTACTCCGCACGGTCAAAAAGACGTCCTCCCCTGTACATAAGGACAGCTGCGCAGGAGCTTTCCCCGTTCTGTGACATGGCGATGATGTCAGTATCCTTCATATCCTCATGTATAATCTTCTGGTCGTCCGCCGCCCGTTTTATGGCGGATATCCTGTCCCGGAGCCTTGCAGCAAGCTCAAAGTCCAGATTCTCGGCAGCAATATTCATCTGCTCCGTAAGAGTCTCAACGGAAGCCTCCGAGCCGTTTCTGATGTAGTCCTCCGCCTGTCTGACGATGCTTCTGTACTCCTCCGGGTCTGTTTTTCCCCTGCAGACGCCCATGCACTGCTTTATGTGGAAATTCAGACAGGGACGGTACTTTCCGAAGTCCCTGGGAAAGACACGCTTGCAGGAGGGCAGAGAAAACACCTTGTTAGCCTCCTCTACCGTCTGTCTTGTGACAAATGTACTTGTGTAGGGACCTAAAAAAGTACCTTCCCCCTTTTTCTGCATCTCGGCAGTTATTCGTGGATATTCCTCATCTGAAATTTTTATAAAGCTGTAGCCCTTGTCGTCCTTCAGGAGTATATTATATTTAGGCATATGCTGCTTTATCATGGAGCATTCCAGCACCAGAGCCTCGTACTCGCTGTCGGTGACGATAAAATCGTAGTCGTACACATGGGAGACCATCTTCGCCACCTTTGGCGTATGGTCGGGATTTTCCCTGAAATAGCTTGTGACACGGTTTTTCAGATTTTTCGCCTTTCCGATATAAATTATCCCTCCGCTTTTGTCCCTCATGCGGTAAACACCGGGGGAAACTGTAAGCTTGGAGGTCTTTTCCCTGAGATACGGCAGTCTTTCGTTCATATATGATATCCTTTCGCTCATTCAATATCATATATATTATAGCACATTTTCCTGCTCTTCTCAATAGCCGGGAAACAATATAAAAATAAAAAATCGTAACACATTTTTCTCTCCTTCATAGAATGAACTATGAACAGCCGAAAGGCTGAGCCTTTACCCATGACGTTATTTCGTTTGAAATGACTTGTGAGTTTGCGGCTCGGTAACGTCAGAAAGCTTCTGCACTGTTATTTGCCTAAAGTGCTGCTCTCAATACATCATATTTTATTGAAGGAGAGTTCTATTATGTGTATGAATCTTGGTTCTAACAACAACAGCTGCTGCTGGATCATCGTTATCCTGCTCCTCCTCTGGATCTTCTGCGGAAACAACTGCGGCTGCAACAACAGTGCTAACGACAACAACTGCTGCTGCTAATTAAATGCAGGATCCGAATAAGCTAAGCTGTCTTACGGATCGACCAAGGAGAGCCGGCTCGTGTATGCGGGTCGGCTTGATCCTTTCTCCGCATAGGACATTCAGAAGGCGGCATACCCTTTAAAGTGCCAAAAAATAACGTCTGGAGCTGAGGAACATGTTTACCGAACTTATAAGTCTTGCCATTGAAAATCTGGTGTTTTTTGCCCTGCACATTGAATCGGGAGGCGTTTTTCCCAAGCCTCTCACCGCAGCCGAGGAGGAGGAGTGCTTCCGAAAAATGCATGAGGGGGACAGCTCCGCCAGAAACAAGCTCATTGAGCATAATCTGCGGCTGGTTGCGCACATAATCAAGAAGTATTACAACGTGTCCACCGATCAGGAGGACCTTATCTCCATAGGGACCATCGGTCTGATAAAGGCGGTCTCCACATTTGATTACGCAAAAAAGACACGTTTTGCTACATATGCGTCAAGATGCATTGAAAATGAGATCCTCATGCACTTCCGCTCCCTGAAAAAATCGGCGGGGGACGTCTATTTTGACGAGCCCATAGACACCGACAAGGACGGCAACACCCTCACCCTTATAGACATCATCGCCGAGGACGACGGCATCATCGACAAGATCGATCTGAACATAAAGTCTGAGCAGCTATACCGTTTTATAGACGAGTGCCTTGACGAGCGTGAAAAGGATATCATAAAGCGAAGATACGGACTCTACGGACTCAAGCCCCTCACCCAGCGTGAGGTCGCCGATCAGCTTGGCATATCCCGCTCCTACGTGTCCCGCATAGAGAAAAAGGCTCTGCAGACACTGAAAAAGAAGTATGACAAGACATCTATCCGCAGTATGGGAGCAACAAAAAATCGGTGACTTCTTGCCATTGCGGGAAATTTATGATATAATAGTAAAAAAAAGAACTGAGGAAGTGTTAGCTTGTCATATAATCAGGAAAATATCCGCAATTTCTGCATAATCGCCCATATAGACCACGGAAAATCCACTCTCGCCGACCGTATTTTAGAGCTTACCTCCACCGTTGCAAAGCGGGACATGGAGGATCAGCTCCTTGACAACATGGACATCGAGCGTGAACGCGGCATCACCATAAAAGCAAGAGCCGTCCGTCTGAACTACACCGCAAAGGACGGCAATAACTACGTGTTCAATCTTATAGACACCCCGGGTCATGTGGATTTCAACTACGAGGTGTCCCGGTCTCTTGTTGCCTGCGAGGGAGCCGTCCTTATCGTGGACGCCTCACAGGGCATCGAGGCTCAGACCCTTGCAAATACCTATCTTGCCATAGAAAACGATCTGGAGGTCATGCCGGTAGTCAACAAAATAGACCTGCCCTCTGCAGACCCGGAGCGTGCCTGCAATGAAATAGAAAACGTCATCGGCATCCCTGCAATGGACGCTCCCCGTATTTCCGCAAAAATGGGCACCAACGTGGAGGAGGTCCTTGAAAGGATAGTCACCGATATCCCCTCCCCCAAAGGAAATAACAACGCTCCCCTTAAAGCTCTTATTTTCGACTGCTTCTATGACAGCTACAAGGGAGTTATAATCTACGTCCGTGTTATCGACGGAGAGGTAAAGATCGGTCAGACAATACGTCTTATGGCAACGGAAGCGGAATTTACCGTCACCGAAGCAGGATACATGGGAGCCACCGAGCTTGTAAATGCGGGTGTTCTCCACGCAGGAGAGGTCGGCTACATCACCGCCTCAATCAAGTCCATCGGCGACACAAAAGTCGGGGACACCGTAACCGATGCGGACAACCCCTGCGAAAGCGCCCTGCCCGGCTATCGCGAGGTCAATCCCATGGTGTTCAGCGGTATCTATCCCGCTGACGGAGCCCGCTACGGCGACCTGCGGGACGCTCTGGACAAGCTGCGTCTTAACGACGCATCCCTGTCCTTTGAGCCTGAGACCTCTGTTGCTCTCGGCTTCGGCTTCCGCTGCGGATTTCTTGGACTTCTCCACATGGAGATAATCCAGGAGCGTCTGGAGCGTGAGTACAATCTTGACCTTGTTACAACAGCCCCCTCCGTTATCTACAAGGTAAATCTAACCAACGGAGAGACCGTCTATATCGACAACCCCACAAACTATCCCGAGCCTGCGGTCATCGCTTCTGCAGAGGAGCCGATGGTAAAGGCGTCTATACTGTCCCCCAGTGATTATGTGGGAAATATCATGGAGCTTTGCCAGAACAGGCGGGGTGTTTTCAAGGATATGAAGTATTTAGATGAAAACCGTGTGGAGCTTCACTACGAGCTGCCCCTGAATGAGATAGTATACGACTTTTTCGATGCATTGAAATCCCGTACAAAGGGATATGCCTCCTTTGACTACGAGCTTATGGGATACTCCCCCTCCAAGCTTGTGAAGCTGGACATCATGCTCAACGGCGACATTGTGGACGCACTGTCCTTTATCGTCCATGCAGACAACGCCTACGGCAGGGCGAGGAAGATAGCCGAGAAGCTTAAGGAGAACATCCCCAGACAGCTTTTTGAGGTACCCATCCAGGCAGCTATCGGCGGAAAGATAATTGCAAGAGAGACCGTCAAGGCAATGCGTAAGGACGTCCTTGCCAAGTGCTACGGCGGCGACATCACCCGAAAGAAAAAACTGCTTGAAAAGCAGAAGGAAGGCAAGAAGCGCATGAGACAGCTTGGTACTGTGGAGGTGCCGCAGGAAGCGTTTATGGCAGTTTTGAAATTAGACGAATAAATTATCATTTAGCGCACAAGAGTGGGCAATTGATTTAGCGCAAAGCGCTAAA
>JAFLUI010000032.1:13365-26056 GCA_022508825.1 Oscillospiraceae bacterium | reverse complement strand
CGGCAACAAATGCGGTTTTGTATCTGCTATCATTTTGCTATCAAATCGGGGTTTGGAAGCCAGCAAACAACGCTGTTAAGCCATTCGTCTACACTGTTTACTTACTCCCACTCGCTCCCTATAGATTTGACTTAAACAAATTTGATTAGGAGGTTTAGCTCGTGTTATTCATATTATTTGAATTATCCATAAATTATGGGCTATCCGATTTTTTGTTGCCATGGTGTTGCCATGTAATATAGCTAACTATTTACAACCTCTTATGTCAATTACATTATATCATATTCTCCGCATAATTGCAATAGGTTCAAATTATTTTTTACATAATTTTGTTTGTGTGTATTAAAAATTGTTGACAATACCATATTTATATGATATAATATTTTTTATACACAGCATTATGATATATTGTTTTAAAAGTTGGTGATGGAATGACTAAACAAGAAATCGTAAAAAAAATAATAACTACCGAAGGCGGGATAGCAAAAACTGCTAACTTTGTTTCAGCAGGACTTTCAAATTACGATGTTGCTAATCTTTGTAATGAGGGATACATTGAACGAGTACGACATGGATACTATCAGCTTGCTGAAAAAGATGACATTTGTGAAGAGCAATTGCTGTCCGCTCTTTTGCCGGAGGGTGTTGTATGCGTTGAATCAGCTCTTTTCCATTATGGGTACAGCGATTTTATGCCAAGAAAATGGACGATTGCAGTTCCGCGCACTATATCAAGGTCTAAACTTAAAATAGATTCAGTTTCTATAAAACCGTATTATGTACAAAACAATTTGTTTGATCTGGGCAAGACAGTTTCTGATTTTGACGGTATTACTCTTCCTATTTACGATCGGGAGCGAACGATTTGCGATTGCTTCAAGCATCGTACAAAACTAGACAGAGAGCTTTTCAGCAAGGCGGTCAACGCTTACGCTGCTGATGACAAAAAGAATCTTGGTAATCTTTCTAAATACGCCAAGGAAATGAGGCTGTATGAAAGAGTTACCGATTTGATGGAGGTGCTTCTCAATGGCTGATATTGCTGTATCGGTTCTTGCACGATTGAAAAATAAAGCAGCAGAGAGCGGCAGAAGTTATCAGCTATGTTTACAGCTTTTCTGTCAGGAAGAATTTTTACGCCGTATGGAAAAGTCCAGATATGCTGATAATCTTGTATTAAAAGGCGGACTGTTTATTTATTCGCTTACCGATTTTGACAGCAGAGTAACTGTTGACGTTGATTTCCTGCTCAGACAGATTCCAAATACACCGGAACAATTACGATTAATGTTAGAAGAAATAATAGCTGTTCCAACCGGAAATGATTTTGTTACTTTTGAAATAAAAAATGTAGCCCCAATAGCAGTAGCTAAGAAATATGCTGGTATAGGAGCTTCGGTGATAGCTCGTATTAAAAATACACGAACACCATTCAGTATTGATTTTGGCGTTGGAGATGTTATTGTGCCAAAACAGGAAAAACGGAAGATTCCTACACAGCTATCTGATTTTGAATCACCGGTTGTAAACACATATTCTCTTGAAACTACAATCGCCGAAAAGATAGATGCAATACTTTTACTTATGGAGTTTTCCAGCAGAATGAAAGATTATTATGACATATACTATATTGCTAACAAATTTGATTTTGACGGAAAGCTGCTTACAGAAGCATTGCGAAAGACTTTTGCAAATCGTGAGCATACCTTTACAATTGAGCAATTTAAACAGATAACTGAATTTGATAAAGACTCAGCTATGCAAAAGAAATGGAATGCGTTTATCCACAAGATAGGAGCAAAAGCAGATGATTACAGTACTGTACTTAAAACAATAAAAGTATTTCTGGAAGAACCTTTTATATCTGCAATAGAAAATGGTGATTGTGATAGGCGATGGTCTGCAACTGATGGTAAGTGGGTGTAATGGTCTTTAAATAGAATCAATAATATAAAAAAGAGCTGATTAACTTTCAAAGTTGATTGGCTCTTTTTTATAGAGTAACTAAAATGTTAATCTGGCAATAAATTGAAAAAGTTAAAATTGCATTACCAAAATCGTGGGAACAGTGGGAATTCTTGTCTTAGCAAGCACAGAAAAAGTATATACTTTTTCCCGTTTACTGCCAATTTTCAAACAATCCTATGGGTTTGAAAATCGTCATTTTCAAAATTTCGTATCCGCAATATTGAAAAAACGAAAAATTGCTTTTTCAATTGAAAATGAATTGATCAATATCATAATTTGATGTCCTATTTTATAATCCTAAAAATATAGTTTTCACTACAAAAGTTGACATAATTTAGAATGTATGTTACAATCATTTAGTAATAATAGGTATGGCAATAACTTTGGGAGAGTTTATGTATGACTTAAAAATTTAAACTTGGTCGAGAACTATATCTAAGAGTGAAACATATTAATATCAATAAAATGTCAAATGTTATTGAAGAAGTATACATAATAGGTGTTAATGACAGTGAAATTGATTTGGATATATTGAGAGAACGCATATGACAGATAAAAAGCGTAGGTACAACTCGTCTTGATAAAATTATGAATGTTATAGGAGAGAAAGCGCTAAAAGATGGCAGAGAGTAATTTATTTTATTGTGATTATGATGTATTATCACATTATCCATCAGGAGCATTAAATTCAAAATACAAGACTGATTTGGATGGAAAGTTGAAGGAAATTAATAAGATAGAATACAGTAATTCATCAATTACAGACAGTTTTAAAAATGGTATATATAAATCATACATAACACTTGATGATTTAATTTTATATAGGGTATTTGGATTGCTGAAAAATAAAGAAAGTAATACTTTAAAAGGTGCAAGGGCAAATGGAGGATTTGCTTCAACTGAATTTGCCGAATCTCTTATAGATGCAAAGCAAAGATTAGCGCTTGATCCAAGCTGGATGAATACTAAAGTTTATGAGGAAAAAATTCTTTTACCCAAGAATTCCATAATAAGTGTTGGAATAGTTGCACCTATAAAAACTAAAACGGGTACGATATTAGAGGGCGGTGCGGATCAGATACTTCTTCCAAAGGATTGGTCAGAAGAAATGGTTATGGGATACAGACGCGTTACATCAAGACAATTGTTACATAAGCCGTATTTTTCCATGCGAATAAAACCTGATGCTGATATGCTTAGAGAAAATGAAAATATATATAGACCTATTTGCCCTGCTTGTGGGTGTGATGATGTGGATATACTTTCAGACAATGATAAATTCACTATTATTGGTGCAAAAGGTGGTGTGTATGAAATGAAACATAAATGTAAGAATACAGAGTGTGGATATTATTGGTAACCAACTACTTGAATACATGAATAGCCTTTTTGTTACAAATATGTTAATGAATATTATTCAATAAAGTTATGCTTTATAAGTTAGTTATTAAATTTATATTTTCATTTTTTAATCTTTTAATCTTTTAACTCAAATTTTAATACCTTACATAAAACATATTGCGCTTCTAATATTTTTTATATATAATTATTAATAATAAATGTCAAGAGGAGATTTCGTAATGGAAAAGCTGATAGATAAAATTATTGATACGATGAAAGTAAATAATTCGCTTACTGATGATGAAGAAATTGTGCGATATGGTCTTGAAATCATAATTATAAAGGCAATTTTTATTGTGTCTATAATAATAGTAAGTATATTCATGAAATGCTTGGCAGAAAGTATATTTTTCACGATTTCATATTCATTAATCCGTCAGTATGGTGGAGGAAGTCATGCAAGCACTAAAAGAGAATGTTTTGTTCGTTCCATGCTGACGTTGATTTTTGCACTTTGTATTATAAAGGCTGCGGAAAATATATTTTTGTTTATATTTCCAATTTTTGTAATATCTCTTGCTGCTGTTGTATACATATTTATTTTTGCACCTATTGACAGTGAAAACAAGCGCTTGGATAAAGATGAAATAAGAGTTTATGGAAAAAAAGCTAAAGTTATGACGATATTAATGCTGCTGACAGCAGTTGCACTTCTGTTTATTAAATTAAATGCTTTTGCTGTTGCTGTAATGACAGGAATAGCCACAGCAGCATTTCTAATGTTTGTAGGACAGATTCAAAATTTTAAATGTGGAGATAGACAATGAGTAAAAATGAAATGGTATAATACATATCTGATCTGAAACAGAGGGTTGATAAAAAGATTATTAAAAAGATAGAAACTTGACAGGCAGCTTTTAAAGCTATGTCAAATTTCTATCCTTTATTTTTTCTGACCTTTTGGCTTTTAATAGCGGAAAGTTTTTTTATGTTTATACACAGAATTTGACATTGTTAGGCAAAAATATATAACTATAGGCAAAGTATCTTGTGTAACAATTTAGTCATTACATAGGAAAATCTTTTATGTTCTATTTACTTTCCGAAAATTTTGTGCTACAATTGAGAAAATAGGCGAAAATTGTAAACACTACAAGGAGGCATAGTTATGTTGAAAATTGCAATATGTGATGATGAAATGTATATGGTCGATAAAATTGAAATGTTTATTTTAAAGTATGAGAACGATAATAATTTAGATTTTCAAATAGATAAATATTATAATGGCATGGATTTACTTAATTCTGATAAAGGGTACGATCTTGTCTTTCTGGATATTCAAATGGAAAAAATGGACGGAATTATGACAGGGAAATTAATCAAAGATCATAATATGTCTACGCCCATAGTATATATAACAAGTTTTGCAGATGAAAGTCAGCGAGCCCATAAAGTCCATGCGTTTGACTTTGTTGTAAAACCTTTTGAATATTCTGAAATTGAAGAAGTTATGCGAGATTTTTGCAAGCTTAGCAATAAAACGAAAGAGTCTTTTATTCAGTTAAGAACTGAATCCGGAGATGAATTGATACAAAATACGGATAAAATCATTTATTTCGAATACGACAAACAAAGAACAATAATTATGAAAACAGTGGATTCAGAAATAATGATCAAGGGTATTTTATATGAAATTTTGGAAAAACTGGATCGGGTACAATTTGCACAACCGCATAAGGCGTATATATTAAACCTTATGTATGTACAGTCAATTGAAAAAGGTAATAATAATGTTATATTGAAAAACAAGAAAAAAATACCTCTTTCACAGAAAAAGCGAATAGAATTCCGGGAAAAATTACATAAATTTATGAGAGTATGAGGGCTAGTGTATGAGTATAGAATTATTATCATTTTTGGGGCAAAGTCTGACAGCTTTTGTTGCAAATTTTATATTTTTTTTGTTTTATAAGAACATTTATGGCAGCAAATACACTAAAAGACGATATTATATTGTAGGCTATTGCATTTTTGTTACATTAATGATAGGCGTAAATCAAATTGGTAATCCGTATTTGAATATGGTTTATTCTTTGATATCAGACAATACTATATGTTTAATTTTATTTGAGTCAAATATAAAAAAGATTTGGTTACATAATTTGCTGTTTTGGTTTTTATTTGTATTCACCGATGTAATTACGGTCTTAATGTGGTCAGTTATCGAAGAGAATACCCTGAATGGTATTTTATCCAACTATCAACTTATGTTAGGTAGCAACATATTAAATATTATTTTTATGTTTGCAGCATATAAAGTTTATATGACATTTATACAAAAAAATAATTTTCAGGGATTACAGTTCAAAGTGGCATTGTTTACGATTACAGTGACATTTTTTGAGATATGGGTAGTGGCGACTTATGCTGCACAAATAACAGAAAGATACGATGGTATCAATATCATAATAATTTTAGTAGGTTTTTTATTAATGAATGTATTTCTTTATTATGTTTTAAACCAAATTTCAGATTCGTATAAATACAAATACGAATTATCACTTGCTGAGCGCCTTAATGAAATGCATTTGTCAAACTATACTGAAATGAGCCATAAATATGAGGAATCAAGAGCAATTATTCATGATATGAAAAAACATCTTATGGTAGCAGATAATCTTAAAAATATTGATACCAGTGAGCAAAATCACTATTTAACTGATGTTTATAAACGAATGGACGAGTTGTTTTATGGGTTTAAATGTTCCAATAAGATATTAAGCGTTGTATTGAGTCAGAAAATATCATATGCTAAATCAAAGGGGATTAATGTTAATATATCCGCGCAAGATGTTTCAATGGATTTTATTGATGACTTTGACATTACAGCCATATTCGCAAATCTATGGGATAATGCAATAGAGGCTTGTGATAAGGTAGATGAATATAGTAAATATATTACTATGGAAGTAAGAAGGCATAATGATTTTTTACTGATTAATATTGAAAACAGTTACAATGGTTTTATAAAACCCAAAAAAGATACATATGTTTCTGTCAAGCCTAATCACTCCGGTGTAGGATTAAAAAGTATAAGGCTGGCGGTTGAAAAATACGAAGGTGTTTTTTTGACGGATCATAGTAGTAAGTTTTTTCGTGCTGAAATTACAATTCCGATTATATGATATAAATATTAATCTGGCATGAATTTATTATTAAATTCATGCCGCTTTTTAATACCTTAACGCAAATTTTAATCTCTTGCGTAAAACCTCTTGACAAAATTTATCAAAAAAAGTAGACTATAAATGAAAAAAATTTGAAAGGAGGGCTTGGTTTGAAAATCAAAAAAAATATGAAAAAAGCTCTTGAGGTGCTTTCTAATGCTGCTATGAAGTCTACAGAAAAGGCAGCTAATTCTTCTTGCCATTTTTGGCAGTATCAGGCAAAAGAATCAGAAAAGATCAAAAATATGAGAAAATTCTGATTGCTGTACATATTTACCACGGTTCAGGTGTTTGGTTTTATCCCCCGCAAAATTATTGCGAGGGATAGAATCTTATGTAGTATCAGATAGGACATTTTGATATATACATTATTTTTAGAAAGGCATTCAGGATAGTTAATAGATATTTTTGGTAAATATCGTAGAGGAACGTAAGTTCTTATAAGTGTAAACAAATTTTACTCCAAATATTTATACGCACCTGAGCTATGCGGCAAACATTTTAATGTAATCCAATTGCAGAAATGCACAATGTGGCTATTATTGGCAAAACATCTGTTTAAATTATATAAATACGTTTTGCCAATAAACACCACATTTCTTTTGATATAAAATAAAAAACATGGTATGATATTTATTAGGTGGGAAAAAAGTTTGTAAATAAAATCATGTAAATCCCGGTTGCTTTACAAAAATAGGGTTTTTATTAAAAATAAGAAGATAATTTACTTTAAGGTATGTATAATAGATAAAATATAATTTTATTACGTCAATGTATTACGAAATTGTGTAATAAAGTTGATAATAAAAATGAAGTAATTGGCTATACGCTTAGCTTATTTGTACTAAAAATTTTAATAAGATGGAGTGATATTTTATGGCAGTGGGAAGTTTAACCAAGAATACAAAAGTTAATGTATCAGGATTTCAGGTAGATGAAAATGTTATTTATTATGGCAATTCTGCAATTAATACAAACAATATCTCCTTGATCACCATATCGCCAATTCCGGCAAATAGTTCATGGGTAGCTGCTGTTGTTGTTGCTCTTATGGGCTTGTTAATAAGAAGAGAAAGTAGTATAGGATGGTTACTTTTAATCGGTGCTATTGTATGGATCATTGCCGTTGTAATACATAACAAGAATCGAGGAGAATTTCTTGCAATTAGCCTTAACAGCGGAAATACTCTTTATTTTCATTGTAAAGAAAGAGAATTTCTTTATAGAGTTATTTCACTAATGGTTGAGTGTATCAAATCCGGGTCAGGGCATTACTCTATCAGCTTTGATAAATGCGTAATTAATAATGACAGAGGAAGAACAGGAAATATTCATATAGGATAATATTAGGTGGGATAAAGATATGGCTAATGTCGAATTTAAAAAAAGCGTAATTAATAACGGAATAACTGGTCATATATTTATAGATTCAGACAATAATATTGTCGGTTTAAATGATGACTTTGATTTTGATGAGCTTTCTGAATTGCTTGAAGCAGTATCAATTGAATCTGACATTATGCAGGAACGCAAGTATGCAGCGGAAGCAAAAAAATATGCCGATAAGCATGACCAAAAAAGCCTTAAAAAATTTATTAGTGAAAATAAAAGCGCATTTACTTCCGGCACATTTGCAACGGTGGCAGGTGGTGTTCTGCTTGAGCTGATAAAAAATTTGGTTGGTTTTTGAATAGTTACTATAGTGTTTTATCAATATATTATTTGTAATTCTGAGGTTAAAGATCTTACATTTATAATTTATAAATTTTTAATTTGTTATTTTTCAGGCATATGAATTGTGATAACGATTATTAAATTTATATGGGAGGAATTAAAATAAAATGACTTATGAAGCAATTGTAGAAAAAATCAGACATAGCAAATACATGATCATAAATGAGAAAGCAGTAGCTAATGGTAAACAAATTAAATTAGATAACGGTGCGATAATCAATTGCTATAATAATGGGAATCATAATGTTCAAGGTGTAAATACTGATGAGATAAAAAATTTTCTTTCTCAAACTAATAGTGCACACAATCGGAAGGTTTTTGTTGTGTATGGACATGATGATATTGCACGGACACAGTTAGAAGCTATGTTAAGAAGATGGGATCTGGAGCCAATAATACTTGATCAGCAAGCTTCAGGCGGTCAAACTATAATTGAAAAGCTTGAGGAGTATGGCGCAGATGTTGGTTATGCCATTGTACTTGCTACTCCTGACGATGATGGTAAGGCTAAAACTGAAGATAATTATAAGTCGCGCGTAAGACAGAATGTTGTATTGGAATTGGGAATGTTCCTTTCAAAGCTTGGAAGAGAAAAAGTCGCAATCCTATTAAAAGAATCAGACGACTTTGAAAAACCATCTGATATACAAGGATTAATATATATACCCTTTCAAACTAAGGTTGATGATGTATCCATAAGTTTAATTCGCGAATTATCACGTCAAGGATATTCGATTGATTCGACAAGAATTTAATGATTTGGCTTTTAATATACTTAATAGTAGTTACATAAATCTATATCTTACGGTTATAAAAGCATTAAATTAGCCATATCTGGCGTATATTTATACAAATAACCAAAGCTATAAGCATAAAATATATTACCACCAAAAATTTTAACCAGGGAGGTACTTTAATGAGAAAAAAGCGCATTTTATCCCTTTTTACTGCGGCTGTTGTAGCGTTATGCTTGGCAGGGTGTCAATCAAATGCTGTTGACACAGGGCAGGCGGAACAGACAAACGGTGAAAGTTTGCAATCAACTACTATTTCAGAACAAACAGAACAGATAAACAATGCTAACGAAATATCTAAAACGAGTGTATCCCAGGCTGAATCGAAAATTATAGAATCAAAAGCTGAAAATGCAGAGATTGAAACAGTGGTTATTCATAATAAGGAGTATCCGATAGATACAGAATCTTTAGAAATAAATGGGCACTGGCAGCAATCAGACTATTCTGAAATTACAAAGTTAAAGAATTTAAAACATTTGCGTATATACGCTTATGATAAATATGTAAACATTGATATTGATTTTCTGAAAGAAATGCATATCGAAAGTTTAGAGATCAGTAATATCAAATTCTATGATGATGAGGAATGTAACATTGAAAGACTGTCTGAACTGCCTTATTTAAAGGTACTGAAGGTAACAGGAGATATGTATAATATTGGTGCGCCAAACTTTTCGGGTATTGATAAATTAGAAAACCTGCAGGAGCTATATATTTATAACTGGGATGATATGCATAATGCAGTAAATATAGATCCTGAGGGCATAAAAAGATCGAAAATAGAAAAATTAGGATTATGTGCATTAAAGTTTTCCGACAATGAGTATTGGGGATTAGATAATTTGAAATATATGACAAATTTAACCGATCTATTAGTTGAACAGTACTGGAAGCTTGAAAATTGGGATTTTCTGAATGAAATGACTAATTTAAATACTCTTAGTTTGGATATATGCCGTATTTCAGATATCAGTTTCATAAATTATATGACATCCTTAGAAAATGTTACAATGAGTAATACAAATATAAAAGATTTTTATGTTTTGAATGCAAATAACACGGTTAAATATTTTTATTTTGGCGAATGTTTAGCATTAACATCGGAAAAAGATCACTATGATTTTCGTGGCTTAAGCAAGCTTTCCGGAGTTAAATATCTTCGCCTCTATGATTCGTATTTTAAGGATCACATGGATGAATTTGAAGAACAGTACGAATTTTTAACCCAGGCTTTGCCTGACTGTGAAATAAATTGGGAAGTTTTTTAATTAGAAAAGGAGAATTAGTATGAGTGAAATGAACGATTATTATGTTGATAATCATAATGGAACAATAACAAAAAAGTATGGTGACAGTGAAGTTAATTATAATATTTTAGTTGGAAAAAATATTCCTGATGATGAGTCGATATTAGACTATTATCATAGTCAGTTTGAAAGTGAGTTAAAGGATGCACTTGAAAATGAAGGAATAGGATATGACCAATTTTGCAGTGGTACAGCCCTTGCCATGGCTTTGGCAATAGTTCGTGGAGAACAGGACATTACACCTAAAGATATATTATATTGGGGTGAAAATGATGAAATAGTAAATTGGGGGGGAAATGGTTTAAAAGACTGGGAACGAGATACAGGCGTTAATGAAGTTTATGACAATAGACATTCTGAAACAGATGGAGCGCATTATTCATCACATATTGGAGATATAGCAAATGATGATGAAGCACATTTAAATGAAATTAAATATATTCTATCTCTTGGACATCCTGTTATTGTACATGTTGAAGGGCATTTTGTTGTCATTGTAGGAGTTGTAGATGGGGTAGAATTAAAGGATGCTACTGTGGGACAATTGGTTATTTTTGATCCTGGTGCGAATGAAACAATAACAAACAGAATTACTACGATGTCTGATAGAGGGTATGAAATATCAGATCATAGAATAATTACTCCTTATCTTATAGACGATAACAAAAACCTTGTTCTTGATGAAAATGGAGAACCAACTATGGATCCATATTATTTAGACCCATTATATTACGATTTGGAGGGCAATGTTTTACCAGAAGAAGAAGGTAAAAGAAGAAAGGAAACAAAAGAGGCTATAGAAAATAGTGTAAATAATACAAATCTTCCGCAGCATGAAAAAGACAGGATTATTTCCGAATTAGAGAGCGCATATAATTGTAAGGATATTGCAGAATCTAAAGCTGTTGAAAATGAAAATGTATTTGGCAGAATAAGCAGCATTATTAAAACTGTAATAGATGCTGTAACACAGGCTAGCAAAACATCATATGATCCTCTGATATTTGATCTTGACGGCGATGGATTCAATATTGAAAGCAAGGAAAACGGAACAAACTTCGACCTTGATAAAAATGGCTTTGCCGAGAGGATCAATTGGACTAAAAAGGATGGTTTTCTCTGCCTTGACCTTAACGGAAACGGCATAATTGACAACGGCGGTGAACTGTTTGGTGACCAGACTCTGCTTGCTGATGGTACAAAGGCAAAGAACGGCTTTGAAGCACTTGCTCAGTATGACAGCAACGGTGATGGAGTGATCGACGAAAATGACGAGATTTTTGACAAGCTTCGTATATGGGTTGACGCTAATGGCAACGGTATTTCTGACGAGGGGGAAATGATGACCCTGCGTGAATTGGGAATTACTTCAATTAATCTCAATTATGAAACAACAAACGGTGAAACAGGAACAGAAGCTACAATAGGAAACTCAGCAAGCTTTACCCGCGAGGACGGAACGACCGGTGGCATTGGCGAGCTGTGGGTTTCCGCTGACCTGTATGACACAGTTGACAGGACTGACATTGAGATTCCGGATGAAATCAAGAAACTGCCTGATATATGCAGTATTGGTAATGTTTATTCGCTTCATGTGGCAATGGCGCTGGACGAAACAGGAGAGCTTAAAGCCCTTGTTGAAAGCTTTGCTGTTGAGCAGGATGTGGACAAGCGCATGGAGCTTGTGGAAAAGATACTCTATTTCATTTGTGGTGCAAATGACGTTAAGGACGGAAGCCGCGGCGAATATATGGATGCAAAACAGCTTGCGGTACTTGAAGCAATGCTGGGAGAAAAGTATGTTGGAACTACGGGAGCTAATCCTCATTCTGATGCTGCACCTATGTTAAAGGAAGCATACAAAGATTTACTTGATATGTACTATAATGAATTGAATATTCAAACACATATTAAGAATTATGTGCCCTTGCTCAGATATACTGAAAACGAAGATGGCAGCAAGATATTAAATGCTGATCTTTTAAACTATATTCTGGAGTATAAGCTTGCAAACGGTGATGAGGATGCCAAAAATATACTTGCTGATATTGCAAGGTATGTTAAGTATCTTGACAATGGCGGCATAGAGGGTATGTATTCATTTGCAATGAATTATTCAATAATATCGGCTGAATATGCCGCAGTGATTGCTGATATTATGGATAATGGATATGTAGCTGACGGCGAAAATCCGCTTACGGGGACAAGCGGTGCAGATTTTCTTGTGGGTTCTGATAATTCAGAAATCATTAAAGGCAATGCTGGAAATGATATTCTCATTGGTGGAAAAGGTGATGATACACTTTACGGCGGAGCA
>JAFLUI010000032.1:0-13265 GCA_022508825.1 Oscillospiraceae bacterium | reverse complement strand
TAATGCAGATTACTTCTATAATGTCTCACTGACTATTAAAGGAAGCGGAGTAATTGGAGATTTCACAGGCGGATATGGAACAAGAGATACAATACTCATTGGTTCAGACGAAGCAGATGAAATCTACGGTTATGGTGGAGATGATATTCTCATTGGTGGAAAAGGTGACGATATACTTTACGGCGGAGCAGGAAATGATACATACATTTTCAATCCTGGAGATGGAAATGATGTGATCAATGAGCAGAATTCTAATTCAGCTTCCGATAGTTTATTGTTCGGTGAAGGAATTTCTGTTGGTGGCATTGTATTTGAACGCTCAGGAAAGGATTTGAAAATTACATTTGTTGGCTCGTCGGATAGTGTTACTATCATTAATCAATGTTATGACAGTTGGTATTATGTCGAAAATTTTGTAACCTCTGACGGATATAGCATAAGTAGCAGTCAGATAAATCTTCTCATTCAGGCAATGGCTTCATTTGAGGTTGATACCGGAATGAGCTGGACGGAGGCTGTAGAACAAGGCAACGAAACTGCAAACGATATTATTTCTCAGATGTGGGTGAAGTCAGCGTCATAATGGTTTGTTCTCGCTTAAAATGACAAACAAATAAGAGAAAGAGGCAAGGAAGTCCATAGAAAAGCTATGGCTGCGGACATTGTCCGCTCCTGCCTCTTATTTTATTACAATGTTAGGATGTGTTAAAATGAACACAGCGGTTGAAGGTGAAAAGGTAAAAACAGATTTCGGTTTGCAGTGCCTTGTTACAATAGCTGCATATTACAGGATTCCTGCTGATCCTAAAAATATAATACATCTTCTTGCTATGGAAGGTAAAGTATTTTCAGATGGCGATATTATACGAGGAGCAAAGCTTCTTAAAATCAAAGCCAGATATGCAGAGATCATACCTGAAAAGCTTATTAAAATGACGTTTCCCGCTATGCTAAAAACGAGTATGGGGTACTTTCTGATCCTTAAAGCAGATAGTGAACGCTGTCTGGTAATCACTGAAAAAAATAACACCCCCCATGTCATAACAATGGACGAGCTATGTGAGGAATGGAACGGAGAAATACTGCTTTTTATACCAAGAAACATTAATAATAGAGACACAAAGTTTGGATTCAAGTGGTTTATTCCTACTATTATAAAATACAAAGCTCCGCTGCTTGAAGTGCTTCTTGCGGCGTTTATGATGCAGATACTGGCGCTGCTTTCGCCATTGATAACGCAATCGGTAATTGACAAGGTTCTTGTTCACAATAGTCTTTCCACTCTGGACATTCTTGCAATAGGACTGCTTTTGATCGCAGTATTTGAAACTATGCTTTCTGTTGCAAGAAATTATGTTTTTACCCATACTGCAAGCAAAATTGATGTAATTTTAAGCTGTCGGCTTTTCAATCATCTTTTCAGACTTCCAATGAGGTATTTTGAGACACGCCGAGTGGGTGATACTGTTGCCAGGGTGCGGGAGCTTGAAAATATCCGCAGATTTTTGACAGGTGTACCTATGACAACTCTTCTGGATTCATTGTTTATCATAGTGTACATAATTGTAATGATTTTTTACAGTACGAAGCTTACTCTGGTTACCGTTGCGTCTATACCGATACTTGCAATTATTTCAGCATTGGTGACTCCTGTTCTGAAATCCAGACTTGATGAAAAATTCAACTGCGGTGCGGAGTCTCAGTCATATCTTGTGGAAGCTGTTACCGGAGTACAGACAATAAAATCATTTGCGATAGAGCCATCGATCCAGAAGAAATGGGAAGGTCTGCTTGCAAACTACACGAAGGCAGGATTTAAGACTTCTATTCTTTCAGGAAATGCAGGAGCAGTCGCTCAATTTGTGCAGAAAATATTTGACCTTGCTATACTCTGGCTTGGAGCAAGACTTGTTATAGACGGACAGCTTACGGTTGGACAGCTTGTAGCGTTTCGTATGCTTGCAGGACGAGTAAGCAGTCCTGTTCTCAGGCTTGTTCAGATGTGGCAGGATTTTCAGCAGACCTCTATTTCAGTCCAGCGGCTCGGAGATATTTTCAACAGCAAACCTGAGCCGACTATGGACGGTTCAAAAACCAGACTTCCTGCAATCAGAGGGGATATACGATTTGATAAGGTGTCTTTCCGTTATCGCCCCGATGGTGCGGAGGTAATAAAAAATATGTCATTTGGGATTCGTCCGAACACAGTTGTCGGAATAGTCGGCAGGAGCGGATCAGGAAAAAGCACGATCTCCAAGCTTGTTCAGCGTTTGTACATTCCGGAATCGGGAAAAATTCTGATTGACGGTGTGGATCTGTCCCTTGCAGACCCTAACTGGCTGAGAACCCAGATAGGAGTAGTTTTGCAGGAGAACTTTCTGTTTAATGCCTCTGTTCGTGAAAATATTGCCCTCCAGAATCCTGCTGCAAGTATGGATGAAATTATCCGTGCAGCTAAAATTGCGGGGGCGCATGAATTTATCCTTGAACTCAGCGAGGGATACGACACAATGGTGGGAGAAAAGGGTACAGGACTTTCCGGAGGACAGAAACAGAGGATCGCTATTGCAAGAGCGCTGCTTACAAATCCGAAGATCCTTATTTTTGACGAAGCGACTTCTGCTCTTGATTATGAATCCGAAAGTATTATACAGCAGAATTTAAAGGAAATCTGCAAAGGAAGAACCGTCCTGATAATAGCACATAGACTTTCAACACTGAAAGACGCTGATCTTATTATGGTTGTTGAGAGAGGACAGATCGCCGAGTATGGCACAAAGGATAAGCTTATAGAAGCGCAGGGCTTGTATTATCATCTGCTTTCTCAGCAACAGAATGTGAGGTAAAGAAAATATGTTTGAAAAATTCAAAATGAAATATGATAAGCAGCTTGAAACCGATTTTCTTTCTGAAGCTCTTGAAATTGTTGAGAAACCGGCTTCTCCGCTTGGAAGATTTATCATATGGACTATTGTTTTTACTGTTGTATCAGCGATAATATGGGCGTGTTACGGAAAGATGGACGAAGTTGCAATTGCTTCTGCAAAGGTTGTTCCAAAGAATGGTGTACAAGTGATCCAGCCGCTTTATGAGGGGATCGTATCAGAAATTCTGATTGAAGAAGGAGAAACTGTAAAATCAGGTCAGGAGCTTATCATACTTGATTCTACAACGGAGCAGATAGGGATAGAAAACTCCGAGGGCAAGATTAGAGAGCTTACACTGCAAAATAGTCTGATTGATTTGATACTGAACGGAAACGGTATATCGGATTACGTATCGCAAAACAATATTACTGCTGAGAATGAAATTCAGGTCGTAAACCTGATGTTATCAATGAAAAATGAAAATGATCTTACGATAAGTCAATATGAGTCACAGTATGCACAGTATGAAAAACAGCTTGAGATCGAACAGGATTCTCTCGATAAGCTTAATAGTAATCTATTGGCATTGCAAAAACAAAAGTCTGAAATGGAAAATCTATATAGCGGAAGCACACCGGAAAATCAGGCGCTTGAAAATTACAGGCTGCAGCTTGAAAATGCCGAAAAGGAATATAATGAATATTCGCAATTGTACAAGATAGGTGCTGTAGCCAAATATCAGCTTGAAGAAAAAAAGACTGCCATGGATGAAGCAAAGCAAATGTTTGAACTTCAGGAGGTAAGAGCGCAGCATGAAACAGCCGGAAATTCTGCCGAAATATCAGAACTTCAGAGGCAAATTGATTTGCTGAGGAAAGATATTTCAGCACAGGAAAAATCGGTACAGAAGCAAACCGAGCTGCTTGAACAGTCGAAAACCTCAATGCAGTCTGCTAAGGCTGAGTTTGAGCAATCCCTGACAAGTATGCGTGTTGCAAATAATCAGACATTAGCAGATTACGAATCCAACTTGAAGCTGCAAAATCAAGCGAATAAGTCTCAGGTGCTTACTTCTCCTGTGGACGGAACAGTTCAGAGCATTGGTATAACTACTGTTGGAGGCGTCGTGACATCTGCTCAGCCTGTTGTATCAATTGTTCCTGAAAATGCGGAGCTTATCATTGAGGCTGATGTGCTTAACAAGGATATAGGGTATGTTTTCGAGGGACAGGAGGTTTCTGTCAAACTTGATACTTTTTCATTTCAGAAGTACGGCACTGTAGATGGAAAAATAATATATATAAGCCCCTCTGCGGTGGAAGATAACAGAAAAGGTCTTATATATAAGATAAAGGTAGAGATAGACAAAACAGAATTTACTATTAATGGTACGTCTGTTCCTATCTCATCCGGTATGAGCGGTACGGCGGAAATAAAGCTTGAGGACAGAAAAATCATTGAGTTTTTCTTTGAACCGATTTTTGAATATTTTGATGATAGTTTAAAGGTGAGATGAGAATGAAAAATAAAACCAGGATCCCAATAATATTGTTAGTTTCTGTTTTAATGTTTCCATGTCTTCCGGCAGGTGCGGAGCAGAAAATTACAACTGCGGATGAATTGGCAGAAACGCTTTATGCAGAAATGCCAGAGTTCAAAGAAATTGAGTTAAGTGACAAAAGGACAAAGCTGAATGCTTATACAGTGCAAAATTATCTTAAACAGGCTGAACGTCAGATCAAATCAAATGATAAAAACATAGAGCAGGCTAAATCTGTATTAAATTCTCCAGATACATCAACTGAGGAATATAACCAATGCAGACATCAGATCGAATATCTGAAAATTAATGATTATGAACTTCAAAGAAACAAGTTATATTACGAAACGCAAAATAAGCTTTCAGAATTATATGATGAGTATTCTGACAGAGTCGTGGATAATCAAAAAAACACGCTCAAATATAATGTATATAAGAGCTTGTGTGAAATAAAAGCTTATGAAGGACAGGAAGATTATCTTAAGAATCTTGAAGAGCAGAAAAAGGCTGAACTCAACGTAATTGAAGAGAGCTTTAAAATCGGTTACGCAACAGAAAATAACGTTCTTTCGACAAAGGCGGAATATGAAGCTGTAAAATCCGAACGTGCCATCTGTAAAAATAACCGCAATATGCTTGTAAATAGGCTTGAAAAAGAAACAGGCATAAAAATTGGCACATATTCTCTGACACTTTCGGCAAGGAAAAAATATGACAGTGACAATTTCTCAGAACAATTTAATGATCAGAGCTTTTATGCTGAATACTATTTAAAGCAAAGCGAAATATACAAGGACTATTCTGATGCGCTTGATGAACTTATGAAGCAAATGTATAAGGCATATAAGGAAATTTCATACCGCTTTTTATTCAGTGACAATGAGGAGCTTTTTGATCGTATTTATGATTCTCTTTCCAATGAAAAGGACTATTATGATAATGAATCTGAAATTTATGAGGCATATTCTGAAAGGTATACTATTAGTCTGGAGATTTATATTCTGGAATCCTGTGAAAATTTAAATTCACTGATTTCCCAAAGAGCCGCAAAAATTTCAGAAAGAGAATCTGCTGAAAATTCATATACTATTTCCCAAAAGCTTTTCAAGGAGGGGCGCATTAACGAAGCCAGTCTGACTGTGGCTAGGGTGAGTCTTCAGAAAGTAAGATATGAAATTGTTCGTATTAATATGGAAATTATGGCTATCAATTATGCTTTGATTAACAATGTGGAGAATATTAATATTTAACATGAAATTGTTATTTGTTTTCATAAATATATTATCAATTATATATTTAACATCATTAAGAGTACGGATATATCTATAACGAAGTGGAGCGATTTCGTCCGAAAAGGAAATACTTACTCCAAAGTGGTCTTAGGAAAAGCCTAAAACTTTAGGGGTACGCTTTTCAAGCGTTGGACTCTCTAAAAACATTTTGATGGGGTACGACCTCAAAATGGCGAAATGTGGCAAAGAATACACCACTTTCTCTGCTTGCTATGCATACTCAAGCACAAAATCTGTATCTGTTAAAAAATCTCAATTTTCATCATGTCCCCACTACCCTATATATTTTTCAGTTTAAAATTCAGATTTAATTTGGGGAGGATAGTCATTTTTCTTTGATGACAATATTCACTCCCGTAGCAGTACTCCATGAATTTAGACAAAAAAATAACAGCCCCACAAATTGTCCGTGGAGCTGTTTGCGCTTATTGAGATTCGCCTTTTATTCCGTAGAGTGTGGTGTTGATAAGCCGGATCGTTTCCAATAGTTCATCATCAGAATTGCCTTTGTCAATCCTATTTAATTCTTACAAAACTGCTTCAAGCTGATTTTTCAGGACTTTGTAAACTCTTGGATTTTGCTGGATTACTATGATTTATTGAATGTATCATCTACTCGTATGACTGAACTATATGACATTCTTTTACGGCAGTAACCCTAACTGCTTCATTATGCGTCATAAATTCTTCGGACGGTCTGTGTAACTCTGCTTCATTAAGCAATATCAAAACTTTATTAAAGTCAATTCGGAATTGCTGTGGAGTACATCTCTGATAAGTTCTGTATTGTTTTGGTGATATTCGTCTGGATGCGATGAAAAGGTGTATTTAGTATTGACAAATATGACAATTTAGGCTATAATAAATACGTATTTAATAATGTGTTATGTTTTAAGAAAGGAGTTAATATGCTCAACACCATAGATCTGAAGGTATCCGAGAAGGTAAAAGGAATAAGCGATACAAATTCGGAGGTTTACCGTCTTGAGGACAATGACGGAAATTTTTATGTTAAAAAGATAATTTACGGTATCAATCAGTCATCTTTATATCAAGGCATTTTTGAGCGGGAATGTAACGCACTGTACAGACTTGATAACAGTAAGTACATCGTTAAAATATTAACGCATTCAGTGGAGGAAATCAATGGTGCGAACACTGGATGCATTTATATGGAGCATATTGACGGAAAAACTCTTGCAGATATATTTGATTCCGATCTCTTAGGAAATTATGACTTTAAAGAAAAGCTTAAATTTGTAAAACAGCTTCTTGAGGCTGTTAAAGCTGCCCATGATGCAGAAATAATACACAGGGATATCAATCCCAACAATATTATGATAGACTGTAACAATAACATCAAGGTCATTGACTTCGGAGTATGTAAGATAAAGGAACTGATAAACAATGCGACAGCTTATCGGCTCGGTACAGATCTTTATTCAGCTCCGGAGGTTTGCAGAGGAAGCAGCTTTGCAACTCCGCAAAGTGATTTGTATTCTGTCGGCACTGTAATGTATTTTCTGTTTGCAGGCAAGCAGCCACCGACTGATGACAACATTAAAGACTGTGTCGACAACGATTGCTGCAGAAGCGGAAATCTGGATATAGAGGACTATCTTGTTCCGGTAATAAAAAAACTTGTAAGCAGTGATCCCAAAGAAAGATACAGCAGTGTCGAAGAAGTTGCAGACGCGCTTTCACCGCTGTTCCTGCGTTATGTGGAGAAAAACTACACCGCTGTTATGAATATAGGCAAAAATTTTAACGTACTTAAAAGCAAGAGCCTGATAAAAGACGATGTAAATATATGGGAACTTAATTGCTTGAATGAAGAATACTTTTCGGAACTTTATATTGGCATAACTAAAGATAAAGGCAGCGATGAACGTCTTTATGAATTTATGGGCAAAAAAATTATTTTGAAATGCAGATATGAAGAGAAATACGAATATGATTTGTTCACAGTTGTTTCAGTGAGAATTGTAGACGCAAAAGATCGTGAAAATTCTAAGAAAAGATTCTGTAAATTATCGGCGAAGCTTGATTTTATAGATCCATCGAAAATATCAGAGGTGGAAAAAAACAATTGCCTGGAAATAAAAAATATCGTTGATAATCATTACGAACTACTTGAATCTGAGAAAAATATTAACCGTGAGTTTGAAAAAAAATTCGATATGTATAATAATTATCTTGAGGAGTCAAGGAGAATAGAGGAATCAAACGCACTGAGATTTGTATATGATGCTCGTGATAAAGTGGACAGTATTATGAAATTCAGGCTGACTAAAGAAAGTTCTGGTAAGCGAGAGGAGATTGAAAAGCTCGTTAGAGAAACCAGATTTTCTTATGAACAGAACAAGTCTGGCGCAAATAAAAAACTGATATATATAGGTGAATATGAAACCTTTGAAGAGAATGAGAAAAGCGGAAGAGTATCCCTGAATATCAGATTGAAGAACCCAAATGCCACCCTGCCGGCAAGTGGTCAGATATGTCTGGATTACAGGGAAAATGTAGTTAATATAGATCGTCAATCCTATGCATTTTCTCGTGTTAAGAGAGAAAATAATCCATATTATAATTTAAAAGGTATCCTTGCTGGTATTATCTCGCCGGGAACATCACCACTTATCAGTGAGTCGGAATTTTTGAATGATGATCTTAACGAGTCACAGCAAAAGGCAGTGAGGATCGCATTGGGGACCGATTCTATAGCAATCATTCAGGGACCTCCGGGAACCGGAAAAACAAGTGTGATAATTGAGATTATCCGTCAGATATTGCGAGGAAATAAAAGTAATATAAGATCCAAGAAGATACTTCTTATATCACAGTCGCATGCTGCCGTTGATAAGATGCTTGAGGATCTTTACGAATTTGAACCGCAGTTGCCGACTGTCGTAAGAATAGGTCGTATGGAAAAACTCAGCCCGCTTGTAAGCGAACGATTCTGTCTCGATAGCATCAAAGAAAACTGGAAAAGAGACGTCAGAGATAATTGTCGGAATTTGAGGGAGAAATTCTGCGGTGATTTAGGCGTTACAGTTGAGGAATTTGAAAAATACTTCACTGAACTCGAAAAACAGCACATAAAAAATGATGGATTACCCAAAGAGAGTGACAAGCCAAATCAGGATATTATTCACGCTTTTGAAGACAAAACCTCGAATAATATAAAGCTTCGAAAAAAGCTTGAGATTCAAAAGAGGTGGTCGGACAGATTAGAGAACTGTGAGGATGTGGAAAAATACATAATTCAAAGCGCTGACATCGTGGCTGGAACCTGTACAGGTTTTATATCAAACGAATATGTACGTGATATGGTGTTTGATTATCTTATTATCGATGAGGCGGCGAAAGCCACTTTGACCGAGCTTGCAGTATCGCTTTATGGAGCAAAAAAAGCGATACTTGTAGGAGATCACAAGCAACTTCCCCCAATATTTGATAATGAGATCATAGATAATATGAATATGTCAATCGAGGAGAGGCATAAACTGTCCGATGGTGTTTTTAAACTGTTGTATGAAAATTTCCCAGATGAAAACAAAATCACGCTGGATTGCCAGTATAGGATGCATCCTACTATCGGAACGCTTATCAGCTCAACATTTTATGACAATAAGGTCAACAATGGTGTGAGAAAAACGGACCGCATTGTTGGCATCAAGGAATATAAAGATACTGCTATTGAGTGGATAAGTACTTCCAGTCTTAACACACGCTTTGAATCACGGGACGGTGATTCTTACATAAACAATATTGAGGTGAAAATCATCGAAAAAAAACTTCAAGAATTTGACAAGGCAGCTGGAACGATTGGAAAACGTTTCAAGATTGGTGTTATAACCGCGTATGGAAGCCAGAAAAGAGCTTTAAGGAGTATGATAAATCGCAACTCTTATTATAACATCGAGGTTGAGGTGGATACCGTGGATGCTTTTCAGGGCGGTCAAAGGGAGATTATATTTTACTCCACTGTTCGTAGCAATGATAAAGGAAACATCGGTTTTCTCAAGTATGCTGAGCGACTTAATGTCTCACTTTCTCGTGCGCAGTCTCTGCTTATTATTACTGGAGATCTGGAATTTTTTTATGTCAAAAGAAGAGGCATCGGCAATTTCCCTGTTATAATTGATTATATTAAAAAAAGTGAAAATTGCAGAATTACAGATTGGAGCAAAGAGAATGAAAAATATAATAAATAATATAATACAGCATACTCCAACGTATTGCGATAAGCATTATTATATAAAAACTCAGAAAATATATATACCATTCAGCAAACTCACTATACATTGTATTGAAAAGGATATCTTTCAGCTGGATCCGATTTTTGAGAGCGTTATGCTGCTCATCGCCGAGGGAATGACCGAATTAAAACATATAGCTGATACACTGGGTATGTCCGATGATGTCTTTAACGAGGCTGTGGTGGATATGGCACATGGCGATTATGTTTATATTTCCGCAGGAACAATAGATCTTACAGACAAGGGCAGAAGTGCACTGAAGGAGAACAGCCGCATTGAAAGAAAAAGAATAGAGTTGCCGAATGTTTTTTCAGATCTTATTACAGGAAAAGTATATGACGCGAATATCATTTGTGCAAATCCAAGAGGATGGTACGTTCCCCTGGAACCTGTTGTCAACATTGACGATGAATATTTCAGCGAGCACTTCAAAGAAATAAAGAATTTGCATAAACTCCGCCAAAAGCAGTATCAGATCAATGAAAACGCTCCCGTTGAAAAGGAACTGGAAAAAATTATTGGAGCTGAGCAATCGATAGTGTATGTTGAAAAAGAATTATATATCTACAAAAATACAGAAACAGGAGAATTGTATTTCAAGCTTAATGACGATGATGGTGAGGACTCGTATACAACACAACTTTACAAACAATTAAATCAGGGACCGATGACCGATAAACAGCTGCATTTCTTTGAAATGATAAATAAAAAAAACGTAAGCTACTGCTGTTTTACTCCCGATCCCTCTCTGCTTAAACAAACAGAGAGTATCAGGCAGCTTCTTCACTCCAATGTTGACTATGATGAAAAAGAAGAAGCATTTTTTCAAAAGCACTATGCACTTCATGACCGCGAATATGTGAGTTATATAACTAATTCAAGCCGTTTTTTTAAATTTGATTATATTTTAATTGTGTGCTCCGATGATATAAACACGCTGTTGTCGGATTCCTTATGTTCACAGCTTAAAACGATTTCTGAAAATATCCCTGTATTTATTGTTTATAATGGCAATGATGAACGCAGCAAGAATAGCATCAGTTATTTCTTTCAGGAAAAAGAGAGCTTCAAGAAGCTCTGCTTGCTTTCAAAAGAAGATCTAGATATTAAACTTGGAGAACAGGTAAATTATATCTGTTACTACCCAATGATGATCGCCAACATAACGAATTACACTACGGTCACTGAGTTTAAGAACAAAGATGATTCGCCGAGAGAAATAGCATATTCAGTGCAGATATATGATTTCGATAAAAAAATGGTTGAAACTACTGCCAAAAAAATTATCAAGATATGTCCCGAAATACAGGAATGCCTTGAGAAGCCATTGCCGAAAAAAGTTGTTTTTCAAAAGAAAAAAGGTAGGAATATTAAATCTTCCAATTTTTCTAAATCGAATAAAACTCGTGCTGGTTACAGAAAGAAGCCTCCTAAACGTCCACAGCGTGATAAACAATAAAAACCTACCACCTTTATCGGAGATCTCTTATAAATATGAACGCAAAAAACGCCTATAAATCAAGATGCGTAAGCCGCTTTAATCCCATATTTGCTGAATGATGATAGATGGCATAGCTCATGGGCATAAGCAAAAAATAACAGCTCCACAAATTGTCCGTGGAGCTGTTTGCGCTTATTGGGATTCGCCTTTTATTCCATAGAGTGTGGTATTGATAAGTCGGATCGTTTCCAACAGTTCATCATCAACGCCGCCATGGTTGATGCGCTTTAGTTCGTATAAAACATCTTCAAGCTGATTTTTCAATGCTTTGTAAACTCTCGGATTTGGCTGGACTACTATATCTCTGTTACTCAGTTTTTTGATTATGTAGTCCTGCTTGGTAAGTCCAGAGAGCGCAACTGCAATATTTATCTGCTTGTCCTCTTCCGGTGATACCCTGAATCCAATCGTTTTGCTTCGGAAGCGTCCTTTACCGTCAACGATCTTTACTGACATTTTCATCACCCCCATTCTTGATTAAACTAAGTTTATCAGCCATTTCATTCTGTGTGCTTGGGAATAGGTGAGCATATCGGTATGTAATGTCTATACTTTCGTGTCCCACCCTGTCAGCAATTGCAACTGCCGAAAATCCCATTTCGATTAGCAAGGATATATGTGAATGTCGCAAATCATGTATTCGTATCCTTTTTACCCCTGCTGCTTTGGAGCCTCTTTCCATTTCATGCTTAAGATAGTGCTTTGTTATCTCGAATATTCTGTCATTAGGTTGGATTTCGTAAAGCTGACTGATATAATCCTGCATTTCTTCCGCTAAAAAGTCCGGCATCTTGATTACCCTGTTGCTTTTGGGAGTTTTCGGATCGGTGATGATATCCCGACAATCAAGTCGCTGATATGATTTTGTAATGGATACTGTTTCCTTTTCAAAATCGAAATCAGCAGGGGTAAGTGCTAATAGTTCTCCCTCTCTGATACCACACCAGTAAAGCATTTCGAAAGCATAGAACGAGATCGGTTTGTCCATTATCTCAAAAGAAAATTTCTTGTATTCATCTTGTGTCCAGAACTGCATTTCTCGATTTTTCGACTTTCCCATATTGCCTGCTTTGGCGGCAGGATTGCTCGGCAGCCCATAAAACTTCACAGCGTGATTGAAAATTGCTGATAACTGATTGTGTACTGTTTTCAGATACACAGGGGAGAACGACTTGCCGTCCTTTTTCTTCTCGCTGATTATCTCGTTCTGCCAGGCTATAATGTCACGAGGTTGTATTTCGTCGATTTGCTTGTTGCTGAAGTACGGGAGAATTTTTGTGCGGATAATATGCTCCTTAGTGTGCCATGTGTTCTCCTTCAGGCGGTTTTTCATATCGACTATGTAGGTTTCAATAAAGCTCGCAAAGTTCATATCCAAGCTGCACTCTTTTTTGAGTAGCTGTTCTCGCTCCCATTCCTGCGCCTCCCGTTTGGTGGTAAATCCGCGCTTTTGTGTTTGCTTTACTGCGCCGCGCCAGTCAGTATAGCGATAAACCACGCGCCAAGTGTTTGTTTTAGGTTCCTTATAAATTGCCATTTAGTCCTCCTTTTCCTGTTGCGCTGTGCCGTAACACAGCTTTTCCATAAAATAGTTCCTGTTGACTCTGCCAGAAATCGTCATATAGCCCTTTTCTTTCAGTTCGGCATTCAGTGTGTGAACGATTTTGTAGGCGTATGACTTGGATATTCCAAGTTCTGTTGCGACTTCTTCAACGCTCATAAAGGTTTTTCTCATATCTGTTCCTCCTTTCTTTAACAGATTTGTTTAATATTATTATACTAAACAAATTTGCTTTTGTCAAGTCT
>JAFLUI010000031.1 GCA_022508825.1 Oscillospiraceae bacterium | reverse complement strand
CTCCCACAGTGCCGATGCTGTTCTTTATATCAAGACAACAGGCAGACGTAATGTTTCCCAGTGATCCTCAGAAGTATCTTGACCTTTCCCGCAGCTATACTGACAATAAAGCAGAATACATAGAAACAGATTTAGGGCATTATTTTCATGTGGAGGATCCGGATTTTGCTGCTTCGGAGGTTCGCAGATTTGCGGAGAAGCTGTATACTGAGTGATGAAAATTCAGGTTTATAAAGCAGATATCAGAGGTCATGATATGCGTGTACTGTATGTTGGTTTTAAAGGGAAAGGCAATTCCTCTAATAAATTAGTGAGCAGTCTTGTGGGGGACAAATTGTTTCTGACAAATTCATATACGGGACTGAAAAAAGATATTGACAGAATAGAAGATACATATGATCTTGTTTATATGTTTGGACTGGACAAAAGCTTGAAGGGAAATATACGAATAGACACCTCTGCTGAAAAAGACGGTGTGCGTTTATATTCTGATATAGATACAAACGCAGTTATTTCTGAATTCCACAAAAAAGGTATCCAAGCTGAAACAGGGTACACACCTACACGATATTTGTGCAACGAAGCCTATTGGTATATGTTGAAAAAATATGATAGCCGTGTCTTGTTCTTTCATGTGCCGTCTATAAAATATATAACCAAGGAATTTATTGAAAAGATAAAAAGTGCTTTGTCGATCATTGTTTGTTTGTAGGATATTTAAGTAACGGCGAACTGGAAGGATGTACATAATATGGTGCGGGAAGCGAAGCAGAATGATTTAAAAGAATTATTGGAGTTATATATGTATCTGCATGAAAGATCGGTACCTGAATTATCGGAACATTTAATGTCAACATGGGATCAGATAATTCAGGACGAAAATCATCATCTTATTGTTAATGAGGTAGATGGAAAAATCATTTCTTCATGTGTCTGTGTGATAATTCCTAACCTGACAAGAAATGCGCGTCCATATGCATTTGTTGAAAATGTGGTCACGCATTTGCAGTACAGAGGCAAAGGATATGCCACGCAATGTTTGAATTTTGCAAAGGATCTAGCGGAAAAGCAGCACTGCTATAAAATGATGCTGCTTACAGGTTCAAAGGATCAAAAAACATTGAACTTTTATAAAAATGCAGGATATAATTGTACCGATAAAACCGCATTTATACAGTGGATCGATATGTAAATGAATTGCAGCTTACAATAATATATGATATTCAAAATTTATTGGGGGATCATTATGAAAAAGAAAATGATTTCGATGACAATTATTTCTTTTGCAGCTTTGTTAGTGTCAGGAGTGATATATTATTTTGCAAAGATACCGTTTTTCTTCTCGATGGCAATAACATTCGGCACGATATTTTATCATCTTGGAGTGCGTCTTGCAGTGGGACATTTTATAGACGCAAAATATCAGAATCATATGGACTATACAAGAAAGTGGTTCGCGGAAAAAACCTTTGAAAAGAAGCTTTATAAAATTCTTCGGGTAAATAAATGGAAAAAGAATCTCCCTACATACAACCCGGAGTACTTCGACATAAAAAAACACTCCGTGGAAGAGATCGTGCAGGCGACCTGTCAGGCGGAGGTGGTCCATGAAGTGAATATGCCGCTCAGTCTTGTCCCTATTATATTTTCGATCTGGTTCGGCTCTTTGGGAGTCTTTATCATCACATCATGCGCCGCATTTTTATTCGACAGTATTTTTGTGATAATGCAGAGATATAACCGTCCGAGGCTGATGCGGCTGATGAAAAATATCCCCGGCTTTATGCGAAAAGATAATAAATGAGAAAGTCAGATCGGGTTCTTATGGAGGTATAAATTATGGGAAATAATATAGCTTTAGTCTTATGGACCTTAATAGCTGTAATATCAGTTTTTGAAATAATTATTTTGCCCAAACAGCTTAAGGAACCGGATTTAACGAAATCGCAAAAAAAGAATTTGATTCTGAGGATAATATTGTATGCTGCATCTTTTTTGATATACATATATTTGATATCAACTCAGATCATGACAAGGACAGAGCATAAAGCGCAGCTTGAACAAACTGCACAAAATGCAGTGCAGTACATACATAATAAATACGGATTTGATGCAGATATAGTACAGATCGAAGCTGAGGAATACAAAAGTGCTTACAGCTATGACAGAATGTCTGTGCAGATGAGATACAAGGATAAAGATTTCTATGTTTATGCTGACAGCAAAGAAGCATCGGACTATGGCTGCGACAATTATCAATACGAGGAAATAATTGCTGCGGTATTGTCTGAAATATCTCATGATATGCCTGAAGGTCAGGTCATGAAAATGTGGATAGCTAACAGTGATGTTTTTTCAAGATATACAAATTTCTTGTTTGAAAAATATTATGACGGAAGCAATTTGGATGAGGTGATAGACAATAAATTCGGGCTGATCGAGATGATATTTGCAGATGAAAATATTGAAAATGAAGCTGTTTTCAAGAAGCTTGCCGATTGGAATATTGATTTCAAATTCACATCTTTTGATACTGCCGAACGTCTTGAGGAGTTTAAAACAATTTATCAGGACACAAGAAGCGATTTTCGCCTCAGCAATAAAACAGAATATGAAATATATGCACCATATATAACAAACCATATAGAAATGTGCAATGAAAAGAAAAGCAATATAAATTTCAGTACAAAAGATCTTGACGGATTTAAATATTGCTATTTCCCGACAAATGTCAATAAGCATACAGACAGCAGTGATAATGTGGTCGTATCCGAAGGCTCGCAAAGTGTTATTGCTTTAATGTTTGATAGGAATAATGCGGCGGATTGGGTCCGGAAGCCTATATCCGAAGCATACCGATTTGATGATCTTTACGGTGATGTATGTATCTACTATCCTTTAGAAAAACTAAGCGGATACGACATATCCGAAATCGGAGCTGCATTATACTGTGAAGGCGGTTTCGTTAATAATTGGGATATTGTAAGAGCCAATATATGCGGAGAGTATGCGGTGTTTGTTCTTCCTTATCACGATCAGAGCTTTATGCTTGTTGATACGACAGGTCAGGGAGAGTGTATTCCGGAATGGAGACAAAACAGATAAATTTCTGATTATCGTGCAGGATCTGGTCTTGCAGATCGAAATAAATGGAGGGGTAAAAATGATCTTTCACACATTCGGAAATAAGGACAACAGGTCTGTTATTCTTGTACACGGCGTACTGACTCCGTGGCAGATATGGGAGAAGCAGATATCTGTCCTGAAAGAAAAATACTATGTTATCGTTCCTGCTCTGGACGGACATATCGAGGACAGGACAAGCGAGTACATTTCCGCTGAAAACGAAGCTGAGCAGATAGAAAAATATATAAACGATGAGCTTGACGGCACAGCCCATGCGCTCTGCGGCTTGTCCATGGGAGGCGTCATTGCAAACAGAGTGTTTGAACGAAATAAAATAAAAATCAACAGGCTTGTTCTGGACGGCGCTCCGCTTATAAAAATATCGTCTCTTTCAAATAAATTCATGACCGTCTCCTATAAAAGCATCATACATAAATCCAAAAGCAGAGACAGCAAAACACTTGAAAATTTTAAAAGAGACTTCCTGCCAGAAAAATTTCTGGAGCCATATCTTAAATTTGCGGACACCATGAGCGACAGCACCGTTGAAAATATGATAGATTCGGTTTGTACGATAGTACCGCATCCACGCGAAAATACAGGCAATACAAAAATCATGTTTTTGCACGGGACAAAAGGCAACGAGGTCTACTCCAAAAGAACTGCAGACATGATGAAGCAATATTACCCCGACATGACCGTAAAATGCTTCAAAGGATACAAGCACGCCGAGCTTGCCATATACAAGCCAGATGAATGGTTAGAGACAGTAGAGCCTTTTATATCCGCAGAATAGCAGATGACCGATAAATTATCATTGACAATTCCGCTTTTGTATGGTAAAATGATAATGTTGTATTAAAAAACGACAGGAGGAAGTAAAAAAGATTATGAAGAAAAATAGGATCATTACACTTGTGTTGTCCGCGGCTCTGGCGGCGCTGTTTATCGGTACAGTCTTCAGCGGCTGTACAGCTTCGGACACAAACGGCGACAGAACGACCTTTACAGTAGGCTTTGACGCTGAATTTCCCCCATACGGATATCAGGACTCAGCCACCGGCGAGTATGTAGGATTTGACCTCTCGCTTGCCGAAGAGCTTTGTAACCGTCGGGGATGGACTCTCGTCAAGCAGCCTATCGAATGGAACTCCAAGGACATGGAGCTTAAAACCGGAGCCATAGACTGCATCTGGAACGGCTTCACAATGAACGGTCGTGAAAACGACTACACATGGAGCACCCCCTATGTTGATAACTCACAGGTGGCAGTTGTTAAAGCGGACTCCGACATAAAAGAGCTCAGTCAGCTTTCCGGAAAGATAGTTGCAGTCCAGTCGGACAGCTCCGCTCTTGCAGCTTTCACCGGAGAGGACGCCGAGGAGGAAAATCTCGCTCTTGCTGAGAACTTTAAGGAGCTCCAGCAGGTGGGAGACTACAACAGCGCGTTCCTGAACCTCCAGAGCGGTGCGGTGGACGTCATCTGCATGGACATCGGCGTTGCAAATTACGAGCTTGACGCAAGAGGGGGAGGCTTCGTAATTCTGGACGAGCATATCTCCTCCGAAGAGTACGGCATAGGCTTCCTGCTTGGAAATACCGAGCTAAGAGATCAGGTACAGGAGACCATGCTTGATATGCTTGACGACGGCACCTTCTATCAGATAGCAGAGGACTGGGGACTTTCAGACAGCGTATGTCTCAGCGCAGACGATGTAGTAAACGACAGTGCCGTCCGTCAGGACGAGGACTTCGGGGAGAAGCTCGTAAACATCTGCGGGCAACTTCTTAAAGGTGTGGGAGCGTCCCTTGCAATATTCCTGCTGACGCTGCTTTTTGCGCTTCCTCTTGGACTGCTTATTGCTGTGGGCAGGATGTCCAAGTTCAAACCTCTAAGTCTGCTTATAAAGCTGTACATTTCCATTGTAAGAGGTACTCCGCTGATGCTCCAGCTTTTAGTGGTATTTTTCGGTCCCCACTTTTTGTTCCATGTGAGCACTCCCTCAAATTACAGATTCTATGCAGTAATAATCGGATTCACCCTTAACTATGCAGCTTATTTTGCGGAGATCTACCGCTCGGGAATCCAGGCTGTCCCTGTGGGTCAGCATGAAGCCTGCGAGATACTTGGTTATGGAAAAGCCCAAAAGTTTTTCAAGATCGTTTTCCCTCAGATGATAAAAAATATTATCCCCTCCATTACAAACGAGGTCATCACTCTTGTTAAGGACACCTCCCTTGCATTTGCGATCTCCTACACGGAAATGTTCACTCTTGCAAAGCAGGTGGCTGCTGCGGAGGCGACCATTATGCCGCTGTTCATTGCAGGCGTATTCTACTATGTATTTAACTTCCTTGTTGCGATGATAATGGAGCACATTGAAAAACGTCTCAACTATTTCAGATAAGCGGAAGGGAGTATAGTAAAAATGAATCTACTTGAAATAAAAAATCTTAAAAAGAGCTTCGGGGACTTAGAGGTCCTTAAGGACATAAGCATGATTGTTGCAGAGGGAGAGGTAGTCTCCATTCTGGGACCCTCCGGTTCGGGAAAGTCCACATTTTTAAGGTGCATTTCCATGCTTGAAACAGTGGACGGCGGAACGATGGTCTACTGCGGAAAGACGGCTGTCTCCGAAAAGGACGGGGCATCCGTGTATGCGTCCAAGGCGGAGCTTAAGGAAATAAAGCAGACCTACGGCCTGGTTTTCCAGAACTTTAATTTATTTCCCCATTATACGGTGTTAAAAAATATCACAGACGCTCCCATCCATGTACTGAAAAGGAACAAGGATGAGGTCATGGAGGAAGCAAAAAAGCTGCTTGAAAAAATGGGACTGGCGGACAAGGGAGACTATTACCCTTACCAGCTTTCGGGCGGTCAGCAGCAGCGAGTGGCTATTGCAAGAGCGCTGGCAATGAAGCCTCAGATGATATTCTTTGACGAGCCGACTTCCGCTCTTGACCCTGAGCTTACGGCAGAAATTCTGAAAGTCCTGAAAGAGCTTGCGGCGGAGAAAATGACCATGGTCATCGTCACACACGAGATAGATTTTGCCCGCAGTGTTTCGAGTCACGTTGTATTTATGGACGGCGGACTTATCATCGAGCAGGGCAAGCCCGAGGACGTTATCGATAACCCATCCAATGACAGAACGAGAGCTTTTTTGAAGAAGTTGGAGCAATAAAAAACAAACCCGCAGGTCACTTGCGGGTTTAATTTTGCGCAAAGCGCAAAATTGTCTGAAAAGTTCGCCAGCCTTTCAAGGCTGCGGGGTCGAGGGGCAGAGCCCTCGCCGCCGTCCGCAGACGGCGGAACCCATTATCGTTTAAGAGCTCCGAAAGGGGTGAATTGAAAACAGTCCAGTGGACTGTTTTCAAGAGGGGAAGCCCTGCGATAGAGGGCTTCCCCTTTAATAAGCTTTAATAAGGCTGTACCGTTCCTACGATTTCCTGCAGATTATCAAGTCCGTTGTCAAAAACGTACTGTTCAAGCCCCTCCACTATCTCAATGGGAGCCATGGGATTTGCAAACAGAGCCGCTCCTATCTGGACGATCTGCGCTCCTGCCATCATCATTTCAACAACGTCCTGCCATGTGGAGATGCCGCCCATTCCGCAGACGGGAATTTTTACGGCGTTTGCCACCTGCCAGACCATACGCACTGCCACGGGGAAAATCGCAGGTCCCGACAGTCCCCCCACGTTGTTGTGAAGTATGGGACGTCTGGTTTTTATGTCTATCCTCATTCCAAGGAGAGTGTTGATAAGGGACACTGCGTCTGCGCCCTCTGCTTCAACAGCCTTTGCAATCTCAGAAATGTTCGTCACGTTTGGGGACAGCTTCATCATCACCGGCTTTTTTGTTGCGGCTCTCACTATCTTTGTTATGGACGCCGCTCCCTCGCAGGTGACGCCGAAAGCTGCCCCTCCTGCTTTTACATTTGGACAGGAGATGTTTACTTCTATCATGTCCACGTCCGTGTCTTCAAGCTTTTCGGCGATCTCCCTGTACTCGTCCGCAGTGGAACCTGCAATGTTTGCAATGACCACGGTGTCCTTTGTTTTCAGGTTGGGAAGCTCGGTGCTTATAAAATGGTCTATGCCCGGATTTTGCAGACCCACACTGTTAAGCATACCGGAGGGAGTTTCTGCGATTCGGGGCGGCAGGTTTCCTGTCCGCCTTGTGCCCGTTGTGCCCTTTACAGAAATGCCTCCAAGAGTGGACAGCGGGTAAAAATACTCGTATTCACGACCGTAGCCGAAGGCTCCGGAAGCGGGGACGATAGGGTTTTTGAAGTCCACCCCCGCAAAATTTACAGACAGCTTACTGTTCATCAAATATCACCTCTTCCGAATCAAAAACGGGACCGTCCTTGCAGACGTGAGCGTAAAATTCTTCTCCGTCACGGATGGTGCGGCAGGCGCAGACAAGGCAGGCTCCCACACCGCAGCCCATTCTTTCTTCAAGGGAGACCTGACAGGGGATGCCGTTCTGCTTTGCGGTCTCCACGATTTTTTTTAGCATTATTTTAGGACCGCAGGCATAGATGACGTCCGGCTTTTTGCTTTGCAGGATCTCTGCCAGAGCGTCGGTGACAAAGCCTTTTTTACCTGCGGAACCGTCGTCGGTGCAGAGGATAGTTTCCGCTCCTGTGGACTGAAAATCCTCCTGCAGAATTACCGCGGCGGCGTTTCTGAATCCGGTTATCACAGTGGCGTCTGCTCCGAACTTTTCAGCCGCCGCAAGCATGGGGGGAGCTCCGATGCCGCCGCCGATGATGACTGCGGTCTTGTACTCGTCCAACCGAAATGCTCCGCCTCCGAGGGGAGCAACGATGTCTATCATGTCCCCCTGATTAAGGCGGGACATTTCCTTTGTGCCATCGCCCCGGACTTCAAAAATGATACGCAGGGTACCTTTTTTCCTGTCGATGGAGCATATTGAAATAGGGCGGCGGAGCATGAAGCCCTCTGTCTTTACGTTTACGAACTGTCCCGGCTTTGCAATTTCTGCGATGTCGGGGCAGAGTATTGTCAGGTCGTATATTTCCTTTGCAAGAGTTTTCTTTGAAAGGATAGGGTATTTGCCTTGTGTGTAGTTCATTGTATTCCTCCTTAAATTTTTAGAGCAAATCCGGATTGCGCTGTCAGTCAAATTGCAGAAATTGTGCGACGGGTTCATTTTTATAATAGTCTCTTGCAGACATATTTACATTTTGTTTTATGTAGTCAATATCCATTCCATTTTCATATAACAGAGTGAATATTTTTTGCAGGTCTTCTGTCAGCTCAGGCGTTAATAATCTGTCTGTCCCTAATTCCTGTTTCTGATGATTGTATGTCGGCAGTATCTGTCTTGCCTGTAAACAAGCTCTCCATACACAAGTGTTTCCGTATGAATCGGCAGCGTTTACATCTGCTCCCATATCAATCATCCGCTTCAAAATATTGTAAGTTCTGTTTGCCTCCTCTTTGCTGTGAAATACTTTTGATCCGCCGTACATTATTTCTGAATTGACATTCCATCTGGTATTCATTATTGCAGCATTGATAGCATCGTGGATCACCGGTGCTCTCCACTCATTGCAGCAGTCCTCTGATTCCATAAAATTAACGTCCGCGTTCATGTCAAGCAGATATTCTGCTATTTCCAAGTTATCTGTTTTAAGTGCTACTTGCAGTGGAGACTGTCCGTCATCCTTTTTAGGAGGCTGTTTTGCAGTGCATGATATAAGTTCAGGTTTTTTCTCTAACAATTCTCTGACTGTTTTAATATCGCTTTTGCGTATCGCTTGAAATAATTTTTTCAATTTACATCAATCCCGTTAAGCTGAATTTTATTTTAATATACCATAAAAATTGGTTTTTGTCAATTAATAAAAGGTTATGTTCGGGAACCCCTCCACAAGATATCCGGCGATATAGAGAATAAATATCCCCGCCGCAAGTCCGGCTCCGAGGACTGCCGCCGAAACAGTGAGCAGTACCGTCTGATCTTTAAAAATGTGCTTTGCGATGATATAAATAAGATATCCTATGACAGCTCCCAGAGTGTTGAGAATTATGTCGTCAACGTCCGCCGCACCCATGGCAAAAGCAAACTGCATGGCTTCTATGAAACAGCTTACAAGGAAGCCGAAAAGAATTGTTTTTCCCCTGGCTTTAAAAGCAAGGGGAAGCAGTATCCCAAAAGGGACAAACAGAATAATATTTCCCGCCAGATTTTCAATAAGTCTTATGGGGGAGAGCCCTCTTATCATCTGAAGTGTTGCTTTAAGAGGGACGATGTTATATTCCCGGCTCCTTAAAAAGAATGCCTTCAGCGGCTCTGTAATTGCAGCGTATTTGAAGATAGTAAAACGCATAAGCAGCAAAAAATAAATTATGAAAATAATTTTAAGTATCCCCCGAAGAAGCTTTTCACGTTTTGAGACAGTCATTTTGTATCCTTTCATATGTAGTATGATATATCAAATATACCATAAAACCGGATTCTTGTCAATAAAATAAAACCCGTTAAGTTACTTGACAAATACGTAAAACATACGTATAATATAAGTATGTTTTACGTAAAACATACGTAAAGTTTACGTATAATTTAAGTATGGGGAAAAATGAAAATGAAGATCGACCATATAGGCTATGCGGTAAAAAATATTGATAAGGCTAAGAAGGCAATGAAGGTACTTGGATATGATTTCGGTGATGTGATCGAGGATACCGACAGAGGCATCTATATTTCATTCGGTACAAAGGATGCGCTCTGTATTGAGCTTGTTGCTCCCATAGACGTCAAAGCGGGAAATTCCCCTGTAAGCAATCTGCTTTCCAAAGCGGGACCAACTCCATACCATATCTGCTATCATTCCGATGATCTGGAAGCGGATGTCAGCTTTCTGGAAGCGGACGGATTCAGGTTGCTGATCCCTCCTGCGCCTGCGGTGGCTTTCGGAGGAAAGAGAGTGGTCTTTATGTTTTCCGTGGATATAGGACTTATCGAGATAGTAGAATAGGCGAATAAAAATAAAAGGGACTGCTGCGCAGTCCCTTTTTTATTTGCATATCAAGCTGACTCCTGATCTGCAGGATGGATCTTTCCTGCTTTAAGCAGACGGATAAACGCCTGTGCGACTTCCGGGTCAAACTGAGTTCCGGCACATCGTTCAAGCTCATTCATGATATCATCGTCTGTCAGACGTGGACGATATATACGGTTGCTGCTCATTGCATCGTAGGAGTCCGCAACGCAGATTATCCTTGCAGTAAGCGGTATCTCGTCTCCCTTGATGCCGTATGGATAGCCTTTGCCGTCATAACGCTCATGGTGGTGTCTTGCGCCTACATCGAGCTCGGGCATAATGTTGATGCCCCCCAGTATCTTTGCGCCTTCGTCCGAGTGGGATTTCATGATGGCAAATTCATCGTCTGTAAGACGGCCTGCCTTTTTGAGTATGGCATCCGGGATAGCGATCTTTCCTATATCGTGGAGCAGCGCAACGTACTTGATGTTCAGCGCATCGTATTCGTTCATTTTAAGCTCCTTGGCAATGAGATAGGAATACTCCGCCACACGCTGGGAATGTCCCTTTGTATACTCGTCCTTTGCGTCTATGGTATTTACAATGGCAGAGATCGACTGTATAGTAAGCTCCTGGATAAACTCGGCGTCATCGTTGAGCTTTTTCATATAGCTGTGGTTTGTTCTGTGGATGTTGTCATATATACCGGAGGCCATGTAACATCCGCCGAAGCAAAGTATCAGTATACCCATCTCGATCTCGTATTCGCTGCTGTTGTCAACAGTGATCATTCCGTTAAAAAATCTTATCGCTATAAACAATATATTCATTGCAAGCGCCACTATGCCCATGCGGAATATCAGCTTTTTGTCATGGTAAAGGATAAGCATTGAGAGCAGCGGCAGAATGTAGGTGAATACTATTGTAGAGTATCCTGTTATCAGTACAAAGGAGTACATTATAACATAACCCTCTATTATATAATTTTTAAGTCTGTGGTTATAGGGCTTCTTTTTATACAAGACAAAGACTACAAGCTCAGGGATCCATATTACTGCCATAAAGATCGCAAAATACAGAAGTGAACGCATACCCTTTATAGTCTCTATAAGATACGCTGCAAAAAGGATCGAATTGACAACAGTCCAGCCTACTATGAGGTAGCGGTTTATGATCTGCGCTTCCCTGTCCTCAGCTTTAAGGCTTTCCGCTTCAAAAAGTTCATTTTTCATAAGTCATTCTCCATTCATAGGTTCAACCCCTCATAAGGGTGCTGACCTTTATATACCCCTGTCACTGATCTGTACAGACCGGTCTATATCTTTGTGATATCCACCATTTCCATTTCATCTATCTTCTTGCCCATGATAAGTATGTCCGCAACGGCGTTTGCCGTGTCTATTGCGGTAAGACAGCATATGGAGCGCTCCACTGTTTTGCGGCGGATCTTTACGCTGTCAAATGCGGGTATACGTCCCTTTGCAGATGTGGAGATAACATAGTCCACCTTGCCGCTGTCCAGAAGATCCATAACATTTGGTCTCTCCTCGGAAGCGCGCTTTACCACGTTGGCGGCGACCATGTTATGATTGAGCATGGACGCTGTTCCGCTGGTTGCGTAAATGTCAAAGCCAAGATGCTCGAATTTCTCCGCCACATAGAGTATCTCCTGCTTGTCGGTGTCACGGACGGTAATGAGCACTCCGCCGTCTGTTTTCTTTTCAAGATTGTACCCTGCGGCGACAAGTCCCTTATATAGTGCGTCCTCGAAGCTGCGGGCAATTCCCAGACACTCACCTGTGGATTTCATCTCGGGGCCGAGAGCGGTGTCAACGTCGTGGAGCTTCTCAAAGCTGAACACCGGGACCTTTACTGCAATGAAATCCGCTTCCTTGTAAAGACCGCTTGTGTAGCCCTGCTCCTTGAGGCTTTCTCCGAGCATTATCTTTGTTGCGATGTCCACCATAGGGACTCCCGTCACCTTTGAGATATATGGGACTGTTCTTGAAGAACGGGGATTTACCTCAATAACATATACCTCGTCATTGTAGACAACGTACTGGATGTTTACAAGACCGATGACCTTAAGCTCCATTGCAAGACGTCTGGTATATTCGATGATGGTCTCCCTGATCTTCTTTGTGAGGGTGAGTGCAGGGTATACGGAGATAGAGTCTCCCGAGTGTATGCCTGCTCTTTCGATGTGCTCCATGATGCCCGGGATAACATAGTCGGTGCCGTCACAGATAGCGTCTACCTCCACCTCCTTGCCCATCATGTACTTGTCGATGAGCACGGGATTTTCAAGACCGCCCCTCATTATTATCTCCATATATTCGATAATATCCTGATTGGAGTGGGCGATTATCATATTCTGTCCGCCCAGAACGTAGGAGGGTCTCATAAGCACGGGATAGCCAAGCTCCTCGGCGGCTTTAAGGGCTTCCTCGGTGTTCATGACGGTGTGTCCCGCAGGACGTGGGATGCCGCACTTGTTAAGGAGCTCGTCGAAGCGCTCCCTGTCCTCGGCAGCGTCGATGCTGTCCGCAGAGGTACCGAGGATATTCACACCCATTTCGTGAAGGTGCTTAGTCAGCTTGATAGCGGTCTGTCCGCCGAACTGGACGACAACGCCGTAGGGCTGCTCGGTCTCGATGATAGCTTCCACGTCCTCCTTGGTGAGGGGGTCGAAATAAAGACGGTCGCCTGTGTCAAAGTCGGTGGAAACGGTCTCGGGATTGTTGTTGCAGATGACCGCTTCATAGCCCATTTCCTTAAGAGCCCATACGCAGTGTACGGAGCAGTAGTCGAACTCGATGCCCTGTCCGATACGGATGGGACCGGAGCCGAAAACGATGACCTTTTTCTTTCCGGTATCGCGGCTTTCGATAAACTGCTTTGCCTCGTTCTCCTCGTCAAAGGTGGAGTAAAAATAGGGAGTCTCCGCCTTGAACTCTCCTGCACAGGTGTCAACCATTTTGAACACCGCTCTTGTCCGCTTGGGACATTTCTGTCCGCTTATGCGCTCGATGGTGCTGTCAAGATAGCCGTATCTTTTTGCAAGGTCGTATTTTTCCTCTGTGAGAGTGCCGTCTGCAAGGTATCTTTCAAGCTCCGCAAGATTTTTCAGCTTGGAAAGGAACCAACAGTCTATCTTCGTGATGTCGTGGATAGTTTCAATGGAGATATTTCTTTTAAGAGCCTCGAAAACTGCAAAGGCGCGTTCGTCGTCAACATTGTAGAGCAGGTTCTTTACCTCGTCATCAGGGAGACGCTCCAGCTTTTTAAGGTTAAGAGTGTCCATGCCAAGCTCAATGGAGCGGACTGCCTTCATCATAGCCTGCTCAAAGGATGTGCCTATTGCCATTACCTCGCCGGTAGCCATCATCTGAGTGCCGAGAGTACGCTTTGCGTAGACGAATTTATCGAACGCCCACTTTGGAAATTTTACAACAACATAGTCAAGAGCAGGTTCAAAGCAGGCATAGGTCTTTCCTGTTACCTGGTTTACTATCTCGTCAAGACTGTAGCCTATTGCAATTCTGGTAGCGACCTTTGCGATAGGATATCCTGTGGCTTTTGACGCAAGAGCGGAGGAACGGGAAACTCTGGGGTTAACCTCGATGACCGCATATTCAAAGCTGGTGGGGTGGAGAGCAAACTGACAGTTGCAGCCTCCCTCTACCTTAAGCTCGGAGATGATATTGAGCGCCGCTGTACGGAGCATCTGATACTCTTTGTCGGTGAGGGTCACTGCAGGAGCGATAACGATGGAGTCTCCTGTGTGGACGCCTACCGGGTCGAAATTCTCCATGGAGCAGACAGTGATAACACTGCCCTTGCTGTCACGGATGACCTCGAACTCTATCTCCTTCCAGCCGCTGATACATTTTTCGATAAGTACCTGTGTGATGGGGGAGAGCCTCAGACCGTTTGTTGCGATGTCACGAAGCTCGTCCTCATTGTTTGCGATACCGCCCCCTGTTCCGCCAAGGGTAAATGCAGGGCGGACGATAACGGGATAGTCGATGACCTCTGCAAAATCAACAGCGTCGTCAACAGTCTCAACGACCTTTGAGGGTATGCAGGGCTCGCCGATCTTTTCCATGGTGTCCTTGAATGCCTGCCTGTCCTCGGCTTTATGGATAGTCTCCGGATTTGCTCCCAGAAGCTTTACACCATGCTCGTCAAGGAAGCCGCACTCTGCAAGCTGCATGGAGAGGGTCAAGCCCGTCTGTCCTCCGAGAGTGGAGAGGACGCTGTCCGGCTTTTCGATCTCGATAATTTTCTTTACCACGTCAAGGGTGAGAGGCTCGATGTAGACCTTGTCTGCCATAGCCTTGTCTGTCATTATGGTAGCGGGGTTTGAGTTGATAAGCACAACTTCAAGACCCTCCTGCTTAAGAGCGCGGCAAGCCTGTGTTCCTGCATAGTCAAACTCGGCAGCCTGTCCGATTATAATGGGTCCCGAGCCTATAACGAGGACTTTTTTTATATCTTTTCGTAATGGCATTTTATTTGTCCCCCTTATTCTTTTTCATCATATCAATAAATTCATCAAAAAGGTAGGCGGTATCCTGAGGACCTCCGCAGGCTTCCGGGTGGAACTGGACTGTGAAGCAGGGGAAATTTTTATACCGCACTCCTTCGCAGGTCTGGTCGTTTGCATTTTTGTGGGACACCTCTCCTACATCGGGGGAGATGCTGTCGCTTATCACTGCATAGCCGTGGTTCTGTGAGGTGACGAATGTCTTGTCGTGGGCGATGTCGTCCACAGGCTGATTTGCACCTCTGTGACCGTATTTCAGCTTTTCCGTTCTTGCTCCGTTTGCAAGAGCCATGAGCTGGTGTCCCATGCAGATTCCGAATGTGGGGATGCCAAGCTTGTTGACCTCACGGAGATTTGCGATGATGTCCGTATTATCGGCGGGGTCGCCGGGACCGTTTGAAAGCATTATGCCGTCGGGAGCGATCTCCTTTATCTGCTCCGCAGTTGTCCCCGCAGGAACGACAGTTACATTGCATCCCCGCTTCAGAAGCTCCTTGCGGATATTGTATTTGTATCCGAAGTCGAACAGGACAACGTCATATTTTGGGTCGTCTGCCTTGAAATTCTCCTTTTCCCTGACGGTGACCGACTTTACTGCGTCTGTTATTTTAAATGCCTTTATCTTTTCCAGGAACTCCTCTTTTTTCTCGTACACATTTTCTGTAGTGATGACTCCGTTCATAACTCCGTGCTCACGGATAATTCTTGTGAGACAGCGGGTGTCTATGGAGTGTATGCCTATTATATTATGCTTTTTAAGGAACTCGTCCACATTTCCCTCGCTGCGGAAATTGGAGGGGGCATTGCACCACTCTCTCACAACATATCCGCTTACCACAGAGGTTTCGGATTCATAGTCCGAATCGTTCACGCCGTAATTTCCGATAAGGGGAAAGGTCTGTGTGACTATCTGACCGTAGTAGCTGGGGTCGGACAGTGTTTCCTCGTAGCCGGTCATACCCGTTGCAAAAACTATCTCTCCGAAAGACGTTCCCTTTGCGCCGAAGGAGTACCCCTCAAAGACTCTGCCGTCCGCAAGCATCAGATACGCCTTGTCGCCCAAATTGAATAAAGACATTTTTTTCATCCTCTCGCTTTTCTATATATAAGGATCGTGTTTTACTCTTTCAAGGCTGAGCCTTGACCCTTTCCGTTACATAATTTTGTCTGTCAACTTTATATACGACACGGAAAGTTACTTTGCTCTAACTATTCTTTTACTCTTTCAAAGCTGTAACAAATTTTGTGATATCCGCTCTCATTCTTATGCATTCCCTCTTTGCAGCCTCTGCAAATTCCTCGGGAGGGCAGCCCTCCTTCTGGTATGCGCACATTATTGCTCTGGAGGAGTTTACTATTGCTCCCAGACCCCTTTCATCGAAGCCCTTTGCAACACCCTCTGCGCCTCCGCCCTGTGCTCCGTAGCCGGGTACAAGGAAAAATGTGTGAGGGAGCTTCTTTCGCATTTCCTCGAGCTGCTCCGGATATGTAGCTCCCACAACTGCTCCTACTGCTGAGTAGCCGTATTTTCCGATGGAGTCCTCTCCCCATTTTTCGCACATTTCGCCCATGGTCTCGTAGATGGTCTTTCCGTCGTCAAGAGCCCTGTCCTGAAGCTCTCCCGATGATTTATTGGAGGTCTTTACAAGGACGAAAATTCCCTTGTCGTTCTTTTTGCAAAGATCGGTAAGAGGAGTGATGCCGTCTGTGCCAAGGTATCCGTTTACTGTGAGAGCGTCCGCACCGAAGCCCTCGAACTCTGCTCCCTTTACAGGAGTGCTGCCAAGGTATGCGGCAGAGTAGGCTTCCATAGTGGCTCCGATGTCATTTCTCTTGCCGTCCACTATAACGAACATACCCTTTTTCTTTGCGTAGGAGATGGTCTTATACAGCGCCTTTATGCCGTGGTAGCCGTACATTTCATAGTAGGCGGACTGAGGCTTTATTGCAGGGACGATGTCGCATATCTCGTCGATGATTGCTTTATTGAACCGCCAGATCGCATGGGCTGCGCCGCGCAGATCGGCGCCGTTTTCCGCAAACGCACCCTTCTGTATAAATTCGGGGACATATTCAAGCTTGGGATCAAGACCCACCACTGTGGGATTTCCCATTTCGATGATCTTTTCCATAAGTCTGTCAAATGACATTTTTCATCACTCCTTATTTTTTATTTAAGACAATCATATCGGATTCTTCCGTTTGAGATGGTCATAACATTCTTGCCCATCAGCGTCTCGCCCTTGAAGGCTGTGTTGCGGGACTTTGAGTGCAGCTTATCGGGAACTACCTCCCACTCCCTTGCAAGGTCGACTACTGCGATCTCCGCGCGGGCTCCCCTTTCAAGAGCGGGTACAGGGATCCTTAAAAGCTTTCTTGGATTTACCGACATAAGCTGTACTATCCTTTTCAAAGAAAGCTTTTTTGTATGATAAAGCTGGGTCAGTGTCACTGCAAGCGATGTCTCCAGACCCACCACTCCGTTGGGAGCTTTCAGAAAATCTGCCTTTTCGTTTTTTGTATGCGGCGCATGGTCGGTGACGATGCAGTCTATGGTACCGTCCATGAGACCTTCTATAATTGCCGCTCTGTCCTCCTCTGTGCGGAGGGGAGGGTTCATCCGGTAATCGGCATCCATTGAAAGAAGCTTCTGCTCGGTGTAGGTGAAATAGTGGGGACAGGTCTCACAGGTGACCTTCACGCCCCGCTTTTTTGCCTCCCGTATGATCTCCACGCTTCCCTTTGTAGACACATGACATATGTGTACTCTTGCTCCTGCGGACTCCGCCAGCCCGATCTCACGGGCGGTCATATTATCCTCGGAGGCTCTGTCCATGCCGGGCACGCCCAGCTTTTCGGAAACCTCTCCTTTATTTATGATACCGCCGTTTATTATTGCTAAGTCTTCACAGTGGGAGGCTACAAGCAGTCCGTTGCTTGTGGAATGCTCAAGAGCCTTTCTCATAAGCTCTGCATTTTCTACCGGTCTTCCGTCATCGGAGATCATCTTCACCCCCAGATTTGCCCAGGCGTAAAGCTCCCTGCCTTCCATTCTCTGTGTTATGCAGCCCACAGGATAAACGCCGACTCCGGTCACCTTTGCTTTTTTGGTGATGTACTGTACCGTATCAATGTTATCGATGGGAGGGTCGGTATTAGGCATACAAGCCACACCGGTGACTCCCCCCGCAAGAGCGGCAGAGCATCCGGTAAGGATATCCTCCTTGTGGGTCTGTCCCGGGTCACGGAAGTGGACGTGCATATCGAACAGTCCGGGGATCATCGCAAGCCTGCCGTTCCCGCCGTCTATGACACGGTCAGCAGGGGCTGTAAGTCCCCTGATAATATTTTTTATTTCTCCGTCCTCGATCAGAACATCTCCTACTCCATCCTTGGTGCCGTCAGTGATCCTGATATTTTTAAAAAGTATGCTTTCCACCGTTCATCCTCCTTACTCGAAAATAACTACCTTGTCCTTTTCGTCTATCTCACTCATCATTACCTTTACCGACTCGTCCCTTGAAGTGGGGACGTTCTTTCCCACATAGTCGGGACGTATAGGCAGCTCTCTGTGACCTCTGTCCACCAGCACTGCAAGCTGGATGTTCCGCGGTCTTCCGCGCTTCATTACGGCGTCGATGGCTGCGCGGGCGCTGCGTCCGGTAAAGATCACGTCGTCCACGATAATGACCCGCTTGTCCTTTACATCGAAGAAGATGTCCGTCCTGTCACCGGTGTCCGAGCATTTTTCATCGTCCCGGTAGGCTGTTATGTCCAGCTTTCCCACGTCGGGAGCGGTGCCCTCCAGCTCGCCCAGCTTTGCGGCGATCCTTTCGGCTATATGGACTCCTCTGGAGAATATCCCTATGAAGCACAGGTCGTCCGAGCCCTTGTTCCGCTCCAGTATTTCGTATGCGATCCTTGCAACGGCTCTCGACATAGAGTTCTCGTCCATAATGACCGCCTTTTGAGTAACAGCAGCGCCGTCCAAAGATTCCGCCTCCCTACATAAAAATACCTGTCCGTGAATGACAGACAGGTATGGTTCAGCTTATATAAAATGGCGCACAGATGCGCACACTCCCGCCGTTTCCGCACAGACACAATGCCAGACACACTATGACCGTTTTCACAGCATACGGTGTACACCGTCCGCTGCCGTCGGGGGATAAGCGACCGCCTTGTCGATCTCACGGGATCAACTTAAAGGTTGTCCAGGTTTTTAACAGTATACCATATTCTGAGCAGGCTGTCAATAGCCTCGATAAAAAACGGGCAAGAATTAATAAATAATATATAAAAGGTTTTTATTTATCACAATAAGTTGCTGTATAATTATAATCAGTAAAGTATAACTATAGTAAAGCAGCCTGAAAAAGAAGGGGCATACGAAAGGGAGTGATAAGCATGAGCGGAAAGATCGCGCATAATCAGCTTGGATACATAACAAATATGCCAAAAACTGCCGTGTTTATCGGTGCTGCTGACTCATTCCGCATAGTTGACATCAGAACGGGCAGGACTGTGTTTTCCGGTATCCCCGGGGCTCCTGTTCAGGATGAGGCTTCAAATGATACGGTGTCTGTCATTGATTTTTCCACTTTCAATCTTGAGGGGGATTACTATATAAAGGTGGGCAGGAACAAGTCCCATTTATTCACGATCTCACGGGAGCCTTATAAAGGACTGCTTAAGGGACTGCTGAAAAGCTTTTATTATAACAGATGCGGTACTGCTCTGGACAAAAGATACGCCGGTGAGTATGAAAGAGGCTTATGCCACAGCGAGCTTGTTCCGCTTTTTGAAAATCCTTCCGTAAAGCTGGACGTTTCGGGAGGGTGGCACGATTCGGGCGGATACGGAAGATACAGTGTCTGCACAAGCATCACTCTCGGGCATCTGCTTTATGCCTACAGTCTGTTCCCTGAAAGCTTTTCATTCAGCACAGGGATACCCGGCGGGAAAGAGAGGCAGCCCGATGTTCTTACCGAGTGCCGTACAGGTCTTGACTGGCTGCTAAAAATGCAGGCAAGGGACGGCGGCGTCCATCACAAGGTGAGCCCTATGAAATACACCCCCATGGTCATGCCCGAGAACGATCCTTCAAGACAGTATGTGTTCCCCGTATCGCATCAGGCAACAGCCTGCTTCTGCGCGGTGACTGCTCTGGCGTCAAGGATATATAAGCCCTTTGACGAGACTTATTCAAAGAAGCTGTTTCAGGCATCAGTAAACGCATGGATATGGCTGACGAACGAGCCTGTCTTCAAGCCATTTGAAAATCCCCCCACCTTTGAAAAAAGCCTGGCGGGAGATTTCTATGACGATAATATAAATGACGATATTTTCTGGGCTGTGTGCGAGCTTTATGAGACTACGGGAGAGGAGGCTTTCCACGGCAAGCTCAGGGAGCTGGCTGAAAGAGTGGATGCTACTAATTTCTGCAACCGTGACAACGGAGGTTTCGGAGCGATGTGCTATCTTCTGGGAAGCCGTCCCAGAGATGAGCTTATAGAGCAGCATCTGCAGGTACAGCTGCGGATGAAGGCAGACAGCCTGTACAGCCTGAGCAAAAAAAGCGGATACGGCACTGCAAAATCCCCGGACGATTATCCGGTAGGCAGCAATATGTATGCTATGACCGACAGTATGACACTTATCCTTGCATATAAGATATTTGACTGCAGGGACTATATAGAAACCGCTTACGAGCAGCTTGGCTATATCCTTGGAAAAAATCCTATGGGCGTATGCTATGTGACAGGGTTCGGAGGCGAGCCGGTTATGCATCCGTACCACAGACCCTCCGAAGCTGACGAGGTAAACGATCCCGTCCCGGGAATGCTGGTATGCGGCCCCAACAATCATTTGCAGGACGATTTTACCATCTGGAACATACCCAAGGAGGCACCTCCCGCAAAATGCTATTATGATATTTCTCACAGTGTTTCAACAAATGAGAGCACCATCTACTGCAACTCGGCGGCGGTTTTTGTGACGAGCTGCTTTGAGGACTTCGGCAGGAAAGAGTCTGAAAAAAATAAAAAAGGATGATAAAAATGAAGAAGAAAATATCTGCGGCCGTTGCTCTGCTCATGTGCGGCACTATGATGGCATCATGTACATCCGGCGGCGGAGACAACGGACAGGATGTGACAACATCGGCGGAGGCTGCTGCAGAGGCTGACAGCGGAGATCAGGGCGCTGACGCTGCGGAAACGGTCAGCAATGAGGTGGATCCGGGTGTCCCTGTCGATCTGGCGGCGGGCGTTACCGATAAAATGTACAGCAGAGCGATCCTTAATGAGGGAAACCTTGCACGTCTTGCTCATGCAATGAAAAAGGCTCAGAACGGGGAGAAGGTCACTGTGGGTGTTATCGGAGGCTCCATCACTCAGGGAAGCCTTGCGTCAAACCCTGCCAACTGCTATGCTTCAAAATTCGCTGACTGGTGGAAGGAAAAATTCCCGAGGGCGGAGATCAATTTTGTAAATGCAGGTATCGGAGGCACAAACAGCTATCTGGGAGTCCACCGTGTTGACGGTCAGCTCCTTGCATATGACCCTGATGTGGTCATCGTGGAGTTTTCCGTAAACGACTCCGATAAGATAATGAACAAATACTCCTATGACAGTCTGGTGAGAAAAATACTGGGGCACAGCTCGGATCCTGCGGTAATGCTTCTGTTCACTACACAGGAGAACGGCACCAGCCTTCAGGATGTCCACAAAGAAATAGGCACTGCATATGACCTTCCAATGATAAGCTACCGTGAGGTCGTGTATCCGGAGGTCGCGGCGGGCACTCTTGACTGGAAGGCTATTTCTCCGGACAATATCCATCCCAATGATGCGGGTCACGATATCATAAACCAGCTTATAAGCCGCTATCTTGACAGCGTTTATGACAGGCTGGACGCTGTTACAGAGGAGCCGTCGACCTTTACTGCCGAGCCTTATACAAAGGACTACTACGCTGACGCCAAGATGTACGGTGCGGCAGACATCACTGCAACAGCGTCCGAGGGCTTCGAGGTGGTGGAAAAGGGCTTCTACGAGCAGTTCCCCGGCAACTGGAAAACAGAAAGCGGCGGAAGTCTCACCTTTGAAGTGGAGTGTAAATGTCTGGGAGTGTTTTACATGAAGACCACGGACGGCAAAAGCGGTATGTATGAGGTATATGTTGACGGCGAGTCAAAGGGGCTGCTGAACGGTGACTTTACAGGCGGCTGGGGGAATTACGGAGAGACCCAGCAGGTCATTATGAGCAACGAGCTTCAGCCACATACCGTTGAGATAAAGCCTGCAGGGGGCAGCGATGACAAGGGCATGACCATCATCGGACTGATGATATCGTAAAAGCTCTTGACAAACCCATATTTTATAATGTATAATTATCCCATAGGTCAAAGGCTATGATAGGGAGAGTCGCCGTCCCTTTGATTTGGCAATAATAAATTGTCAGGTCGTGGGGACGGCTTTTGTTTGATGAAAAATAAAGGAGAATAAACATGGAGATAATTGCAAAAAGACCGTACGGCACTCAGGACGTTGTCCCCGGGTCGGCATATAAATGGCACACCGTTGAAAGATGCGCGGCGGAGACCGCAGAGTGCTTCGGCTTTAAGGAAATACGCTTCCCCACCTTTGAAAATACTGCTCTTTTCAAAAGAAGCGTGGGAGACACCACTGACGTTGTCCAGAAGGAAATGTACAGCGTCACTGCAAAAAATCCTGCCAACGGAAAGGATCCCGACGATCTGACCCTGCGTCCGGAGGGTACTGCGGGAGCGGCAAGAGCGGCTATCGAAAACGGTCTGCTCAATGAAGCGCTCCCCCAGAAGGTATACTATATAATTTCCTGCTTCCGTCACGAGGCAAAGCAGGCAAACCGGTTCAGGGAGTTCCACCAGTTCGGCGCGGAGATGTACGGCTCCGCAGACGCTTCCGCTGATGCTGAGGTCATCGCTCTTGCAAAGTCGCTGCTTGACAGGCTGGGTCTTGAAGATACAGAGCTTTTTATAAATTCCATAGGCTGTCCCCAGTGTCGGGCGGAATATCAGAAGGCTCTGAAAAATTATTTTGAGGACAGAAAAAGCGAGCTTTGTCCTACCTGCCTTGAACGTCTGGAAAGAAATCCGATGAGGATACTGGACTGCAAAAGTCCCATCTGTCAGGGCATCGCAAAGGACGCCCCCGTAATTCTTGATTATCTTTGCGAGGACTGCTCATCCCACTTTGAAAAGCTGAAAAATTATCTCACTGATATGGGTATTGATTTCACTATAAATCCAAAAATTGTGAGGGGACTGGACTACTACACAAAAACGGTCTTTGAATTTACCACCGATGCAATACAGAACGGCACTGTCTGCGGCGGCGGACGTTATGACGGTCTTATTGAACAGCTTGGAGGAAACCCTCTGCCTGCTCTTGGATTTGCAATGGGTCTTGAGAGGATCATAAAATTCATGGAAGCGGCAGGCTCGGAATTTGTCCCCGCTAAAAAGTGCGATCTTTATATCGCGTCTATGGGAGAGGCGGCGCAGAAAAAAGCGGCTGTCCTTGCAAATGCTCTCCGAAGCGAGGGATATTCTGCCCAGTTCGACACCATGAACAGAGGTCTTAAGCCGCAGATGAAATACGCCAATAAGATCGGGGCGACCTTCACGCTGGTGCTTGGAGACAACGAGCTTGAAACAGGTGCGGCGAAGCTCAAAAATATGGACAGCGGCGAGCAGACGGATATTTCTCTTGGAGACAAATTCATTGACGAATTTTCGGGCAGTATCGTCGCTGAAATGTTCAGCGGGGAAATGTTTGAATAATTGGAAAGGAAGTTATAAAAATGGCTGAAAATATGAAAGGGCTCAAAAGAACACATTACTGCGGGGAGGTGCTTGAAGCAGGTCAGACCGTCACCGTGGGCGGCTATGTTGACACCGTCCGCGACAAGGGAGGCATCATTTTCATCGTCCTCCGTGACAGGACAGGCGTTGTGCAGCTTACCTTTGACGAGACCTCCGATAAAGAGATATTTGAAAAGGCGTCCTCCTGTCATTCGGAATATGTGCTGATGGCAAAGGGCACCGTCCGTGAGCGTGAAAGCATCAACGACAAGATCGCTACGGGACGGGTTGAAATTTTCGTGGACGACCTGCGTATCCTTGCAAAGGCGCAGACCCCTCCCTTTGAGATCGTTGACAACACCAACACCAACGAGGAGCTTCGTCTCAGGTACCGTTATCTTGACCTGAGAAGAAAAACTCTCCAGGACAATATTATAAGAAGAAGCAAGATCGCAAAGGTGGCACGGGACTATTTTTACGAGAACGGATTTATTGAGATAGAAACTCCCATGATGATAAAATCCACTCCCGAGGGGGCAAGGGACTATCTTGTTCCGTCAAGAGTACATCCGGGAAAATTCTACGCTCTGCCCCAGTCTCCCCAGATATACAAGCAGCTTCTTATGATATCCGGATTTGACCGTTACATCCAGCTTGCGCGCTGCTTCCGTGACGAGGATCTTCGCGCTGACAGACAGCCGGAGTTCACACAGATAGACCTTGAAATGTCCTTTGTGGAAGCGGAGGACATCATGGAAATGGCGGAGGGTTTCATCAAAAGACTTTTCACTGAGGTGCTTGACATTGACATTCCCACACCCCTGCCCAAGCTGACCTACACCGAGGCAATGAACCGCTACGGCTCGGACAAGCCTGACACCCGATTTGAAATGGAGATACAGGATATCTCCGGGCTGGTAAAGGACTGCGGCTTCGGAGTGTTCACCTCTGCAATTGAATCAGGCGGCTCGGTAAGGGCTATCGTTGCAAAGAACGGGGCGTCCGTCCTTACAAGAAAGGAGATCGACAAGCTGACTGAGTATGTCCGCGGAATCGGCGCAAAGGGTCTTGCCTATGTGCGCTGGGTAGAGGACGCTCCAAGCTGCTCCTTTGGAAAATTTATGGGGGAGGGGGAGCTTGATAAAATTCTTGCTTCTCTGGGCGCTGAAAAGGGAGACGTTGTGCTTATCGTTGCGGACAAAAATAACGTTACACTTCCCACACTGGGCGCGCTCCGTCTGCAGGTGGCAAAGCAGCTTGACATCATTCCGGAGGGAAAGTTCAATTTCCTGTGGATAACCGAGTTTCCCTTCTTCGAGTACGACGAGGAAAGCGGCGAGTGGCTTGCAATGCACCATCCGTTCACAATGCCCATGGACGAGTGTCTCCAGTATCTGGACAACGCTCCCGAGAAGGTTTTCGCAAAAGCCTATGATCTGGTGCTGAACGGCACGGAGCTGTCCAGCGGTTCAATACGTATCACAGACTATGAGCTCCAGCAGAGGATGTTCAAGGCTCTGGGTCTTACCGACGAGGAGATCGAAGCAAAGTTCGGATTCCTTGTGGACGCATACAAATACGGCGCGGCTCCTCACGGCGGAATGGGTATCGGTCTTGACCGTCTGGCGATGATAATGTGCGGTGCGGACAGTCTCCGTGACGTTACTGCATTCCCGAAGGTGCAGAACGCCTCCGAGCTTATGTCCTCCTGTCCCTCGCCTGTTGACAAGGACAGCCTTGATATACTTGGCATTGCAGTTACTGCTGAGGAAGAATGATCTGATAAAAATTGCTCCCCCTGTTTGTAAAAGCAGGGGGAGATTTTGTTTTTGCAGAGATTTCGTGTTGACACCTTTATTTATAGTATGGTATAATTTATCTGAAGTCAGGAGGGATTCTATGAAAAAGAGATGGATAGCTGCTTTAATAGCTTCATGTGCGGCAGTCAGTGTGCTCTGCAGCTTTATTGTGGTAAATGTAATGCAGAAAAAATCCGAATCGGTGACGGACGTTCTGAGCAATGCAATAGAAAACCGGTCTGACGGCGGAAATTTCATAGATGATGTGATGCCTGAAAAAATTGAACTCAGAGAGGAAAATCTGGAGGAGCTTTTTGCGTCTGCAAGCGAGCTGGTCACATTGAAATACTATTATACAAATGCTGCCGATCTGGAGAAATACAGGGAGCTTTTCGGAATGAGGGTTCCTCTTACGACCAACAGGACGGTATTTACATATGACGGGGTCATAAATGCTGGTATTGATCTGTCCGACATTATATTTGATGAGATAGACAACCAAAAGAAGACCATACATATAACGCTGCCCTATCCGAAGGTTATTTCAAATGAGCTGGATATGTCAAGCTTTGAATATTACGATGTGAAAAATTCTGTTTTTACGTCCATATCGCCCGAGGAGGTCACTTATAAGATCGACGAATTAAAGCAGATGCAGGAGGACGAGCTTAAGCAAAAGGGCGGCTTCTATGATTCTGTTACGGACAACGCTGAAAATGTGCTGCGGAATATCCTTTCCTTATCTGAACTGACCAGCGGGTACAAGGTCACTTTTTCGGCGGCGAAGCCGGAGGCGTGAACGGGGTATCTGATAATTTGTACACAAACGGTGCGTTGTAAGTTTGTCAATCATATTGGACAGTATGTAATAAGTTTTTCGATAGGCGAA
>JAFLUI010000030.1 GCA_022508825.1 Oscillospiraceae bacterium | reverse complement strand
CCTTTTCTCCGGGATTACGCTTTTCAACCTTTTCATACACACCCTTAAGGTATTCGTTTTTAAACGCCATTGTTTAAATCCTCCCATAATATTAAATTTTTCACGGCAGAACGTCAGTCCATGGACACCACATCTGCCGTATACAATTACAAGTATACACTATATTGAGAAAATTTGCAAGAGTTTTTTGCAAAAACTCCAAAAAATTCAAAATTCTTCATGAAATGTACACGAAATCAGGAAATTTATATTCCGGAATTTGAATTATTTTAAGTATTATATTTCAAAAATTGTAATATCATGGCATACAATAATGACTGACGCTTTTAACATACCCGTCCCTATCGAATTTAACCTGAAAGGTATATTCCGAAAACGTACCGTAGGGAGTATTTGCTGACCCTCCCTTACATTTTATATAATGCGAAAAGCTTCCGTCACTGTCATGACCATCAGTTTCATAAACACCGCCTCCGAAATCCTCACATTCCCCATGATATTCATTCAGCACATCAATAACATCATTGTAGGTCATTCCTATAAGTTTCTCCGATTTCACGATTTTTTCAGCAAGCTTATAGCCGTCGCTGCGGGAATTGACATCAGATGCAATGCCTGAGATTATGAAAACTCCTGTTCGCAGAATAAAAAATCCGATAGTCAGACCAAAAACAATTTTAAGTATCATTATAACAATATCATAAGCCTTTTCACGAATGGTCATAAGACTCCTCCTTCCACATAGGGACAGAATTTACTTTAAAATATGGGGTATTGGAAAGGTTTTGCAGCAGAGCGCGGTATAATAGCTGATATCGCCGCCCCAATTGCGTTTTCCGTTCTGCAGACCTGCTCCAGCTTTTTTGCATCGGGAGCGGCTTTCAGTGCGGAAATATTCGCCCTCCACAGCACAAGGGTATTTGTCCGCAGGGAGTTTATCCGCTCCAGAAGTATGCTGTTGTTTGCAGTCATGTCCTTTATAAGCGCAAGCGCCCGCGCCGCCACCATCTGTGACAGCTTGAAGTCGTTTATCCTCTGCCATGCAAGAGCGGCATAGGCTTTCTCGTCCTCCGATATACTTATATCTGAGATATACTGCTCCAACGCTTCGGACACCCTTGAAAGCTCCTCCGAGCTGCTTTCGATCATATTTTTCAGAGTGTCCAGCAGGACGTTTTCCTTGCACAGCTCTGTATACGCCTGACGCAGCTCCGAGGAGATGCGCTCAGCCTCCCTGTCCGCCTCGTCCGCCCTGTCAAGGATACGTGCAAGACCTATCCTGTCCATCCTTCCTTTAAATTCAGACAGACTGCATACCGTAAGCTGCTCCGCCGCCATCCTGAGCATATCAAGTGTATCGTCCCGGAGACTTCCCTGCTGCAGGTCATAAATAATATCGGAGGCGTCCGCTATCTTCTGCTGGACATCTTGTCCGTAGGAGGGCAGAAGCTCTATGCTTGCAAAGCCCGATGAATATGGAGATAAATCGTTTCCGCTCATAACAAACTATCCTTTTTGCTGTAGATATCAATGTATTTTTCAAGCTCTATCCTTTTAAAAAACCGCTTGCCGTCATGATTGATATTTTCTCCCCCGATGCCCATATATACCGGCGATGAGATAACGATGTCATTATCGGATATGCCGAATATGGCACGGAGCTGATCCTCCGTCATAGGCTCGCCGTAGTTGGGGTACCACTCTGTTTCCTCAAAGGGCATGGACTCCATCACACGGAATATGACCCTCCGCAGAAACAGTCTTGAACACATAGGATAAAAGCACTTTTTGCCGTTTATCAGCTCCGAGGGGGATTTCAGACCTATCTTGGAAATAAATATCTCCCCCCGGCAGTAGCAGGCGGTGAAGGCTTTCAAGTCCACGCCTATGCCATGAGCTTCAAGAAGACTTACCAGACTGAGTGTCAGCGCTCCCCTGTTGATTATCGCCCCGTCCGAGGTCATAACAGGATAGGCAAGATTGAACCATATGGTCACGAACTTCTTTTCCTTTGCCCTCTGGAGCTTATACATGGCTTTAGGGACTCCAGCAATATACGCAGGCACATTGGGGTGAGACCCCGCCATCGCCTTTTCCCGCTGACGGGAGCTTTCCTTTATTATGACAGTCTTTTCAAGCTCCTTCTGCATACGGAGGGCGATCTCGTAGTCGCCCGAATAGCCGCCGATCAGGTAGTCCACCGCTTTTTCAAGGGACTCCCCTGCAAACTCGGTCTGACCCATAAGACTGTGCTGACGGATGAAAATTTTCCTGTTGACCTCCGGGTCACTCGTAAGGAACATATGCATATCACTGAGATTTTTAAAGGACACGCTGTATATTTTCATCATCTTATATGGGTATATTTTTAGCTCGGCGTGTTCCGTCATCTCCTTGACCCTCCGTTTCTTATGTCTGAAACTATACGGCTGAATACCTTAAAAAGCTCCCCGCTTTCCCGCTCTTTACCGTCGTAGAAATTTTTCATCTCCCGCTCCAGAAAGGCAAGGTATTCATTGTCCTTGGTCTCGATAAACTCATAGCTGATGATATCCTCTGCGCCGTAGCTTTCGTGGTCGAGATATTTTTTTATGCTTGCAGCGTCTCTTGTGGTGAAGATACCGGGAGCGGCAGTCTCGTTCGCCTTGCTCCATGCATCGGTGGCTTTCCTGAACCGGACAGCAAATTCAAACCATGCAGGATAGTCTCTGAGTATATTTTCTTCAAGACGGTTGTCATAGTCCACATAGATCGCAGTGAAACGCTGCTGCAGGGACTCCTCTATCTTTTCACGGGTGCTGTAATTACGGTCAGCGCCGCTTCCGGAGGTGTTTCCTGCGGCAATTATCCTGAAATTCGGGTGACGGCTGACCCGCTCTCCGTTGGGAAAGCAGTAGCTTGCGCCGCTTCCGTTTGCCATAAAGCTGTTGAGCTTCACCGCCGCACGGCTGTTTCCGTTGTCGAACTCGTCGCAGAAAACTATCCCTCCGTATTTGTATGCCCGGTAAAATGCAGGATAGTTGTATCCGCCGTCTGCCGTCTGGAAGCCTATGATGTCGTACTCCTCGTTTATGTAGCCGATGTCCAGATATTCAAGACCCAGCAGCTCTGCTATCTGACCTACAAGAAATGTCTTTCCGCAGCCGGAGGGACCTATAAGGTATGGATTTGCGTCCTCCACCACCGCTGTCAGGATATTATCGAAGTGCTCATGGTAGATGGTGCCGTTTTCGGAGATGTCCCTCTCCTTTTTTGCCATAAGCTCTGCAAATCTTTTTTTGAAGGGCACCGCCTCGTTGAAATAGATATTTACCGATCTGTCCGCAGGCTCGCTGTATTTCCGGAACTGAGCCTGCCGCTCCGAAGCAGAAGCAGCGGAGACAGGGATACTCACAGGCTCAGACGATACGGCAGATACAGCCACAGGTATCCTTTCAGGCTCAAAGCTGCGGCTGAATTCCTCCACGCGGATTATCTTTTCCACCAGACCGTCATTTCTTTCAAGCTCGGAAATTATGTCCTTAAGCTCGCCGCTGCCCAGCATTGCCGCCGCTCTGTCAACAGCCTTGTTTGCCTCGGTGTTTATCCTGAAAAGCTCTGCCGAGGTGCTGCTTTTTATGCTTTCCGCGATCATTTTAAGCTCCCTGATCTTGCCGTCCGCAGAGTCAAGCACCTCCTGCACAAGCTTGTCTTTTTCATAGATGATGCCCTCATGCTCCTCGTTCAGGAAGGAATCATATGCCTTCCGCAGCTCCAGCTCCGCATTTTTAGCCTCCCGTCTCAGCTTTTCGATCTCATTCAGGGAGGTATTTTTTATGGACGCCTCGCTGCTTTCGGAAACTTCTTTAAATGTATCAAGACGTCTGTCCGTAAGTGCAAGAGTATGTCTTGCGCTTTCAAGCATCTCCTCTGTCTGACGGAGGCTCATTTCCGCCAGACTTATGCTCTCCTCGCTGATATCATATATCCCGGAGGCTTTTTCCGCAAGACGGAGCAGCTTTTCTGTCTCTGCCTGCGGATCCTGGGCACGGCATATTTTAATGGCTCCGCTTACCACAGCAGAGGAAAACCGCTTTTCATCGGAAAAATACTGTCTCACATTTACAGCGTGCTCCGAGATAAGGTTTATTTTTTTCCTTACTCCCGGAATCTCCGCCAGTCCCGACATAGTCTCAATATACCTTGACTTGTCCGCAAAGACATCATACAGCTTTTCCGTAAAAAGTCCTCTGAAATAAATGCCGTTCCTTTCAAAAAGCTTAAGGAAAACTGCCTTTGCCGTCCCGTAATTTTCCGTGTCCTCGCCAAGAGGGACGATGACACTGTAAATTTTCTCCGCATCGGAAATAATGTCAGCAGGGACCTTCTGAGAATCCGATGCAAGAATCTTGTTCACCAGCTCAGTCAGAACATCCTCCGAGCCGAACACATTCTTTGAGGGCTCCCGTTTTATTTCGCTGAGATACACAGCGAGAGGCATATATCTGTCGTCCTTCCGAAGCACGTTCCGTACAGCTTCAATAAGAGCGTCTATTTTATTTTTTGCCACCTGTTATCTCCCCTTTCCTGTGAAGATATTTTTCCAGAAGCTGCGCTCCTGTCATTCCGGACAGATCTTCTCCTATCCCAACAATTCCCGATATGCCTGCATATCTGTAAAAGTACCCGTTCAGGGCTTTTTCCGTACCCCTGCCCATACGCCTGTCATCAAGCTCGGACTGTATCAGGAAACTCCCGTCCCGCTCAAAAATTTCATGGGTGACACGTACCTCGTCGGTCACATTATCATGGGGGTACTTCTGATAGATCTGAATGACCCTCCTGTTTTTATTTTCCGCAATAAATTCGCCGTCAGACTCACTCTTACGGTAAAAAACATTTTCTCCCCAGGGAAGCGTATACCCGCTGTATCTGTGTCCTCCCGCGCCGCAGACAGAGACAAGCTCACGGGACATCTCCGCAGCAGGAAGGTCAAAGGACTTCTCCTCCGAGAAGATCATCTGAGTCCCTTCAAAGATTTTACGGTCAAGAGTGGATTCCGAGAAGTCATAGCAGTACCTGTGCTGCATAGACCGTTCAGTCCTGATGTCTGTTGTTACGGTTATGCTCCCGAAATTATATCTTATCCGGACAATTGCACTGTGGACAGGCTCAAACAGATTTCCGAAGCTGTATGTATACTCGTTTCCGGAAGACGCGATCCCGCAGGTAAGAGCTTTTTCCCTGCCGTCCGCCTTACACCGCAGGGAAAAGCTTTCACGGTAGCCCCTTGCTTCAATCAGTGAGAACTCCGCTTCCATGCTGCTGTATATCTCTTTCAGGATGTATCCCGCAAAGCCTTCGTAAAATCCCTTTGCGTCATAGTTCAATATCTTCTCCGTGTATGGAGCTGTCCCGGTGAGAAATTCAAATCTTTCCGAGCAGCGGGTGTTTTTGCGGGCTTCAAGGATATCCCTTGTGTGACCGTCAGCGCATATGTCAGGATGCTCGGTATAAAGACTGTCCGCCTTTTGCGTAAGAGTCATCCAGCCATCGTCATATTCGCAAAGATTCACAAAGCTTTTATTCCCGTATATCATAAGCAGTCCTGCTGTACCGTCCGGCAGAGTATAGTATCTGACAAGACGGACATTTTCCGCAGCAGCGATGTCAAGCTCTGTAAGGCTCATAAAAGACGTCATTTTCTGCACCTCCCGTTTCAGGAAACTATCCTCTTTGAAATTTCGCATATGATCTTTACAGCGGTACTGTCGTCATATTCCTGATTTTCATGAAGGGTATAGTAGCTGCCGTACACACAGTATGTCAGCATGATATTCTTTTCGGGACTGTTTGCAAATTCGGGAAAGCGGGCAAAAAAATGCTCCTTGATAGACGCGAGCAGCTTCCGCGGAAACTGCTCCCGTCTGCTGTCCGAAAATATGATCTTTACTAAAGGATCTTTTGTATACTCGGAAAACAGTCTGCCTGAAAATTCTGCGGGATCCTGGATAACATCCTCAATGTTATCCAGATCCTTCATAATATCCGAGACGATGTGCTGTTCGACCTTCTCCGACAGGTCGTAAATATCCACATAGTGACAATAGAATGTGGATTTGTTTATCTGTGCCAGCTCGCACAGCTCCTTAACTGTAATGCGCTCCAGAGGCTTGTGTGAACGGAGCTCCACAAAAGCCTTTGCAATGCTCTGCCTGGTTTTTTCAATACGGTTGTCCATATTACTCATCATACTCCTGAAAATTCTGCCTTTTTCGACAGTTTTACAAAATAGTTGTTTTTCCGACAAAAGTCCGAATTCGACGGTTGATATTGACCTATGCTTCTATTATACTATATTTAAAAGGAAAAATCAACTGTAGTTGGATATTTAAATGAGCTTTAAATTGATATCACCATTTAAGATATGGTCAGATGGGGAACCATGTCTTAGTATACGTATATAGGGGAATAAACAGGTCGTATCCTATCCGGATACCACCTGTTTATTTTTTCTTGCATTATGCTTTCTTTTATGATATAATTGCACCATAGGATAAACTGCAGATCAAATGTCAATAAAGGAGAGCGCATATTATGAAAAACATCGGGAGGTTAATTACTGCCTGTACAGCGTCTGCTGTAATGCTGTCTGCCTGCGGAAAAGCGGATGCGGCATCAGCCGACATCGGAGAGGTCTACAGCTTTGAAAAGCTTACATATAACGGTCTGGAAAAAGCAGACTTTTACTGCCTTCTTGAAGCGGAAACAGCTCCCGAAGCTTCCGGCATAGCTCTGAAAACAGATGTGCCCGGATATTCGGGAAAAGGATACATCGACATTTCGGACAATACTGCTTTTTCCATGAGTGTGGACATCCCTGCAAGCCAGTATTATAAAATTACTGTGCGGCACTGCGCAGGAAGCCACAAGGAAAATCCCCTGCTTTTCAACGGTATGAAAGCTCTTGACATTTACTCCGAGGAGGGTGACTGGCAGGAAACCTCGGCGGACGGCATCTTCCTTGAAAAGGGGGAGAACAGGATCACCCTGGGAGAGGGCTGGAGCTGGTTTTCTCTTGACTCCATCGCTATTGAAAACGGGGAGCCTCTCAACGACGATATTTACGGCAGTGTGACCGATACTCTCTGCAATCCCAATGCCGACCTGAAAACTCAGATGATCTATAAGTATCTGAAAGCGGTTTACGGCAAAAGGACTCTGTCCGGTCAGTGTACAGACTACGGCAACAATACCGAAACGGACGCTTTATATCTGGGTATGGGCAAATATCCGGCAGTCAGGACATTTGATTTTATCTACGACTCCATGAGTGTAAGCAGGGGTAATCCGCCCGCAAAGGATGTTGACCTTGCCATAGAGTGGAGCAATGACGGAGGTCTTGTGGCATACGACTGGCACTGGTATGCTCCCTGCAAGCAGGCTCAGTTTTATGCGGATAAAACCAAATTTGCCCTGTCAGATGCTGTTACGGACGAGGACATTGCCCTGCTTGACCATGACAGTATACAGAGCCTTTATGACGGCGGAAAAATAAGCAATGAGACATTGAAAATAGTTGAGGACATCGACAATATCTCCGTGCTTATGCAGAGGATGGAGGACGCAAACGTCACCGTAATGTGGAGACCTCTCCACGAAGCAAGCGGCGGATGGTTCTGGTGGGGATCCTCGGGAGCAGACTCCTACAAATGGCTCTGGAAGCTCATGTACGAGAGAATGACCAATTACCACGGTCTGGACAATCTTATCTGGGTATGGAACGGTCAGAGTGAGGACTGGTATCCCGGAGACGAATACTGCGACATCATCGCCGTTGATATCTACAATAACGCCTATGACTACGGAACAAGCCCGGGAGTGCTGTCCGAATATGCAGGCTGGGCAAAAAACGGAAAGCTTGTCACCATGAGCGAGTGCGCAACAATGCCTGACCCCGAGCTTATCGTCAGGGACAACGCCTACTGGCTCTGGTTCGCTGTCTGGAACTGGGACTATATCGTAGTGAACGGCACCACAGAGCTTTCCGATGCATATACCTCCTTTGAAATGATGGAGAAGGTCTACAGCAGCGAGGCTGTCATCACAAGAGACCGGCTCCCGGATTTTTCAAAGTATAACAGATAAATAACATGAAAGGCTGATAGATTTGTTTACTAAGCTTGACAAATACTTTACCGACAGAAAAAAAGGTTATTTTGCTCTGGGAGCCCTTGCCTTCATTCCGGTGTGGATGTTCTTCTGGAACGCATTCCCCATGCAGTTCTATTCATTTTTCTTTGCAGGGGTCATAGGCAGTAATATCCAGCTTGTGCTGCTTGATCTGGTGGTGCTGTTCCCCATGCTTTATATTTTTACAAAGCTGACCCGCACCGACCTCAGCTTCAGCAAGACCGTCCTTATGAACATTTTTCTCATGGTCGCCATGGAGTATGTGTTTTCCGTCTTTTATTTCAGGGAGCAGTTTTATTTCTGCGTCATCGCCTATATCATCCATTCCGCCGTCAACGTCTTGACCTTCGGAAGTGCAGGTGTCAGGGACAGAAAAGCAGGCAAGGGCATGAGAGCCCCCGAAGCAAAGCGCGAGGCAGCAATAAAAAAGCAGCCCGTCCTGTCCATAGTCTGGGCTGCTGCGTTTTCCTTTGTTTCCGATGCTGCAGGCATCGGTCTGATGTACATTATCGCACGCATTTATGCATATTAAGGCAGCTTGACTACTATGCACTGACTGCCGTTTTCGGTGAAGCGGTTCAGGAACTGCTCCTTAAGATAGGGCGTGATCTCGTCCTTGTCGTCGCAGTCCATGAAGTAGTAACAGGTGCTGTCATATCCGCACAGCACAAGGGTGTGGGAGTTGCCTATCCATGTGTAGAGCTCGTCGGTGCCGTTGATAAGCCACTCTGCAGGCTCACGGTAGTTGTATGCCTTCATGTCCCGGCTCGCCCAGACTATCATTGGTACTCCCTCGTTAAGGAGCTTCTCAATGTCGGCGGAGTTGGTGTCCTCCAGTGAGATGGCTTCATAGCCCGGAGCGTAATCCGCAAAATATCGGTTGAGGGTGTCCACGATAACAGGCGCAAAGCAGCCGTATCCCCAGTCATAGGGATTCCCTGCAAAGACCTTGTATGGGTCTGGACCGTGGGAGACCATTTCATCGTCATATGTAAAATTATCGTCCCAGATAAGGTAATTGTCGGTAAGCCAGAGCTTGTCCGCCTCAAAGCCAAGATACTGGAGCACTGCCGCTGCGCTGGTTATCTCGCAGCCTATGGGAAGCTCGGGATATTGGTTTATTATAGGCACATCAAGGACTATCTTTCCGAAAATGGAGGACGGCTTATCATACCCCTCACCGAGCTCTTCAACGGTATAGCCGTTATAGAGCATATGGGGGTCTGCATTGAGAGCCTCATATCTGGCGATCTCCGCCGCACGTTCGTCATAGACCTGTCCCGTATAGGCGTAGTCGGCGATGACTGTACATACTGCCGTACACACCCCGAGGGTAAAAACAAGCAGTTTATTTTTCACAGCGGACACCTTCTTTCCGTTACTTAGTTTTGAGATAACTTCTTAGTTTGCGGCTCGGTAATGTCAAAATGTTTTAATTGGCTATTGCCCAAACTTGATCCTCTTATATTATAGCATACAAAAAATTATTTAGCAAGGAGTAATAAAAATGACAGGACTTGTTTTAGAGGGCGGTACCTTCCGCGGCATCTTTTCCGCAGGCGTCATGGACGCTTTTATCGAGGAGGGCATTGAATTTCCCTACATTGTGGGAGTGTCGGCAGGTATCTCCAACGGACTTTCCTACGTTTCAAAGCAGTTTGAAAGAAATATAGTCATTCTGGAAAAATACCGCAATGATAAGCGGTATCTTGGTATGCGCAATTACAGAAAGTGCGGCAGTATGTTCGGTCTGGACTTCGTTTTCGGGGAGATCCCACAGGAACTCGTCCCCTTTGACTATGAGGAGTTCAAACGGTACAGGGGAAAATGTCTGGTGGGTGTCACCAACGCCGTCACAGGAAATCCCGAATATTTCAACGCCCTTGATGACAATGAGAATTTTCAGTTTCTGCGTGCCACCTGTGCCATCCCCGGATATTTCCCCGCCATCATGATAAACGACACCCCCTATTTTGACGGCGGACTTGCCTCTCCCATACCTGTAAAGCAGGCGCTGAAGGACGGCTGCTCAAAGACGGTCATCATCCTGACCCAGCCGGAGGGCTTCGTCAAGAAATGCGGCAAGGGAAACATCGCCATGAGCCAGCTTATGCACAGAAAATATCCGGAGATCGAGATGCGCCTTCTGGTGCGGCACAAGATATACAATAAGCAGACCGAGTTCTGCAATGAATTGGAAAAGCGGGGCAAGGCTATAATTTTCCGTCCCCCCTATAAGCTTAACAGCTTTGAAAAGGACGAAAAGGTGCTGCGCAGCGTCTGGCAGGAGGGCTACGAAATGGGCAAAAAGCGTGCTGACGAGGTACGAGAGTTTATGAAAAATTGATATTTACGGCAGGCAAAAAATAACTTTCTGTATAAAAAATTTCAATTATGCCCGGAAATTAATAAAATATTCACACAATCGCACAAAAAATATGTTAAAATATCATATATATTGTTGGAAATGACAATGTATAAAATTTCAAGGCGTTTTTTTATAGAAAATTACAAAAAACACTTGCAAATCAAAAGCAAATTGTGTATAATTATTTATATGAGTAATTTTCAGGGAATTTTGTCCTGCCGGTAGAATTTTGGGGAGCCTCCGGAAAGAGGTTTCCTATTGCAGGCTAAAAACGAAAGGATGACCAGCTAATGTCAAACAGACTGTTTCAGGGATTGATCCATCAGATGCGCGACGCTATGGACTGCATTATCGGCGTTGTGGATTCCTCCGCAACTATAATCGCCTGCAGTGAGCTTTCAAAGATCGGCTCCACCAATGAATTCGTATCCCTCGATCTGAGCGATTCCCATGATATCTTTGTAAGAGACGGCTATACATACAAGCCGTTCGGTTCCCATATCAAGTCCGACTACGCAGTCTTTGTGGAGGGTACGGACGAGAACGCTGCAAAGTATGCAAATATCATGGCTATCACCCTGTCCTCCATCAAGCAGTACTATGACGAAAAATACGACAGGACCAACTTTATAAAAAATGTTGTGCTGGATAATATTCTCCCCGGAGATATCGTTGTCAAGGCAAGGGAGCTCCACTTCAACAGCGATGTGAGCAGAGTTGTGCTGCTGCTGAGAATAGTCTCCTCAAACGATGTTTCCGCCTTCGATGTTATCCAGAACCTTTTCCCGGACAAGGCAAAGGATTTTGTGCTCAATATCACCGAGTCCGATATCGTGCTGGTAAAGGAAATAAAGAGCAATGTAGAGTCCAAGGATCTTGAAAAGCTGGCGCGCTCCATTTCCGATACCCTTTCAAGTGAGTTCTACACAAGAGTGAACATCGGTATAGGTACAGTGGTCACCAGCATCAAGGATCTGGCACGTTCCTTCAAGGAAGCCCAGATAGCTCTTGAAGTGGGAAAGGTATTCGACACGGACAAGGTCATCGTTTCCTACGACAATCTCGGTATCGCAAGACTGATATATCACCTTCCTACCACCCTCTGCGAAACATTCCTGCAGGAGGTATTCAAGAAGGGCTCTATTGACTCTCTTGACCATGAAACTCTGTTTACCATACAGAAGTTCTTTGAAAACAATCTGAATGTATCCGAGACCTCCAGAAAGCTGTTTGTACACAGAAACACTCTCGTTTACAGACTGGAGAAGATCAAGAAGCTGACCGGTCTTGATCTGAGGGAATTTGACCATGCTATCATCTTTAAAATAGCTCTTATGGTCAAGAAGTACCTTTCGGCTAATCCGGTGAAATTCTGACCCCCTTCCGATCGGACCGGGTGCGGCGCTCGAGGGGCGGTGTCTTTTGAAGCGTAGGCAGTCGGGCAGACGGCATAAGGTCATACAGGCTTTGTTATTACAGTTTTATCAGGGGGCGGAAAAATTTTCTGCCCTTTTAACTTTTTTATAAGGAAAATTATACCATTGATTATTTGAATAGGCGGTGTTCTTTTGGTTGAACTCAGAAATGTAAGTGTTACATATTCAAACAATACCCACGCTCTTAACGATGTAAGCCTGCGTATAAATGACGGCGAATTTGCTTTTGTGGTAGGAAAATCAGGAGCAGGCAAAAGTACCCTCATACGTCTGCTGCTTAAGGAGATCTCCCCGGACAGCGGAAAGATCATGGTAAACGGCTTCAATCTGGACAAGATCAAAAAAGGCAAGGCTCACAAGCTGAGACGTACTATCGGCTATGTTTTTCAGGACTTCAAGCTGATAAATACCATGAATGTCTATGACAACGTTGCATTTGTTCTCAGGAGCATTGATGCGCCTCTTAAATATATCCGCAACAGAGTGCCCTATGTTATCGGTCTTGTGGGTCTCAAGGATAAGGTGAAATGCTATCCCAGCGAGCTTTCGGGCGGTGAGCAGCAGAGAGTCGCTCTTGCAAGAGCCCTTGTAAACGATCCCCAGCTCATTATTGCGGACGAGCCTACAGGAAATCTGGACCCCAAAAACTCAATTGAGATAATCGAGCTTCTTAAAGGCATAAACGAATGCGGCACCACTATCATGATGGTCACTCATGAGCATGACCTGGTGCGTCAGTTCGGCGGCAGGACTATCAACATCGAAAAGGGAAGGATCACCTTCGACGATTATATAGGCTACGCCCAGTAGAAGGAGTAATACATATATATGAAGATCAGCAGTATGAACTACCTGTTCAAACAGGGCATCAGAAATATATGGACGAACCGTATAATGTCGGTAGCGTCCTTTTGTATACTTTTGGTATCGCTGCTGCTTATCGGACTTACCATACTTATGGTGGAGAACATCAATCAGTTCATAGGCGGCATAGAAAATAAAAATGAGGTAGTTATCTTCCTTGACGAGGATGTGGACGACATCACGATAAACTCCATGGAAAACACCCTCAAAGCAATGGATAACGTAAGCAGCGTCACCTTCTACTCAAAGGACGAGGCGCTTGCGGATATGCAGTCAAGCATGGATAACGCCGAGGAGCTTTTCAAATACGTGGAAGAGGACGAAAACCCTCTGCCGGACGCTTTCCGCATAAGGATCGCAAACATCGAGGAGATAAGCATCACTCTTATGGAGATCAACCGCATGAAGGGCATCGACTCCATAAAGTCCCCTACTGATTTTATCAATATCCTCACGGGACTTAAGCAGTTTGTCAGCGTAGTGTTCCTGCTTATACTCAGCGCTCTGGTGCTGGTATCCCTTGTTATCATATCCAATGCCGCCCGTGCAAGCGTTGACATCAGAAAGCGGGAGATAACGATAATGAAGCTGGTAGGCGCTACAAACACCTTTATCAAGGTCCCCTTTTTCGTTGAGGGTATGTTTATAGGAGTAATGTCCGGAGTTGCCGCTTCTGTTATAACATGGTTCGGCTACGGCGAGCTTATCAAGGTGCTTTCACAGGATATGACCCTCTGGAGCATCATGTCGGTAAACGGGTTCATTCCCGTGGAAGATGTGATCCTGCGTCTTGCGGCAGGATATATAGCAGCAGGTACGGTCATAAGTGCGAGCGGTACGGTAATGAGTACGAGAAAATATCTTAAGGTTTAAGCAATATGTCCGTGAATTGCTTTTATAACGGACGGTATTCGTATATGGAGGACTTTTATGAACATCAAACATATAACAAAAAAGCTTTGTGCATACAGTATCGCGGCGGTGCTGTCGGTGTGCTGTCTGCTTACGGGCTCCCCTGCCGCTGCCGATACTATGTCCGACCTTGAAGCAAAGCAGAACAAGCTTGACAAGCAGCTTAAGGACGCAGAAGCAGGACTTGCCAAGTATAAAAGTGAGGCGGAGGAGTCGGAGGAATATCTTAAGGAATACGACAATAAAATGAAGCTGCAGGAGGAACAGGTGGAGAATGTCCAGCAGCAGATAGAACTGTGCGAGGCTGATATCGCAGAGCTGGAAAAAACCATCGAGGAAACACAGACAGAGGTGGACGAGGGCATCGAGCAGTTCAGACAGAGGCTCCGTGTGCTTTATATGTCCGGAAGCGACAGCATGGCGTCCGTTCTTGCAGGGTCAACAAATTTTTATGATATGCTGGCAAGAATGGAATTCGTTGAGAGGGTCTCCAAGCACGACAACGACCTTATAGACGGTCTTAATGCGCAGATCTCAGAGCTTGAAGCGGACAAGGAGGAGCTTAATCAGAAGCTGGAAAACCTTGAAGCTAAAAAGGCTGAAAAGGAAGCCTACTACGAGGAGCTTCGTGAAACATACAACAATCACGCCGAGACCAAGAAAATGCAGGAGGCTAAGGCGGAGGACTACCGCAAGCGTGCAAATGAGATAGAAGCAGAGCAGCAGAAGGTAGAGGAAGAGCTGCAGGCAGAGATCCGCAGGCTCCAGGAGGAAGCGGAAAGAAAGCGTAAGGAGGAAGAAGAGCGCCGCAAAAAAGAGGAAGAGGAGCGGCGTAAAGCTGCTGAGGCTGCTAATACAGAGTACGTTCCCGAGGAGTACACTCCGATGGTGTCCTATTCCGAAACAGGATTTATCTGGCCCGTACCTACTGTCCGCAACATGACGGACGGCTACGGCAACCGCTGGATAGTTGAGGAACAGAGAAACAACTTCCACAAGGGCATCGACATCACAAAGCCCGGCTGCGGAGGAACTGCCGTTGTGGCATCTGCAGGCGGTACGGTCATTCAGGCAGGCGATAAGGGCAACGGATACGGCAACTGTGTCATCATCGACCACGGCGGCGGGGTCTCCACACTCTATGCCCACAACAGCAGTCTTGCTGTAAGCGTTGGAGATACCGTTTCGCAGGGACAGACCATTTCCTACATAGGTCATACAGGCTATGCTTACGGAGATCACTGTCATTTCGAGGTGCGTATAGACGGTCAGCATACAAATCCGCTTAATTATGTAAATATCAATAACTAAGGTCTGATGGGGAAAAATTATGAATAAAAAGATCTCCCTTGGAATTACCATAGGGTTAATGGCGCTTGCCGCCGCAGTAACATTTATCATTACATACAATTATTCGCTGAATGTCTTCAACGAAAAGGTAAAGAGCGTTTCCGAAAAGGAAAGCATCTACACCCAGCTTTCTGAGATGGACAAATACGTCCGTGCCAACTTTTTCGCTGACATTGACGAGGATATGCTTATCAACAGTCTTATGAGCGGCTATGTGAACGGTCTGGATGACCGTTTCGCCCAGTATTACTCTCCCGAGGAATACGCCGCCCAGATGCAGAGACAGTCAGGCATAACTGTAGGTCCCGGCTTTTCATGGGACAAGGAGGAAAGCGGATACATAAGGATAACCGAGGTAACAAAGGGGTCTTCTGCTGAGTCAGAGGGACTTATGGCAGGAGACATAATCACCGCGGTAAACAATACGGACGTTATCGCTTATGAAAAAGGATACGACGAGGCAGTGTCCCTTTTCAACTGCGATGAAGGAACAAAGATCAAGCTTCACATAAAACGTACCAATGAGGATGGCATTTCCGAATTTTTCACAGTAGATGTAGTCTCCGAAAAAATGGAGATCATTTCTGTTGAGGGAAGGCTCATTGAAAATACCGCCTATATAAAAATAACCACATTCAATGAAAAAACCCCCGACCAGTTCAGGTCGGAGCTGAAACGTCTTATAGGTGAGGGTGCTGATACGATCATCTTTGACCTGCGGAACAACAGCGGAGGCATCACCGATTCACTGCAGGGGGCTCTTGACTGCATACTGGGTGAAAAGGATGTTGTTACAGCATATTTCAAGGACTCCACCGAGGTCCTCGTCCACACCACCGAGGCAGAACAGGTCAAGATGCCTATGGCAGTCATTGTAAACGGAAATACCGCTTCCAGTGCAGAGCTGTTCGCATTTGCCCTCCGTGACGAGGCAGGCGCACAGATCGTAGGCACTGCCACATACGGCAAGGGTGTAATGCAGTTTACTCACAAGCTTACAGGAGGTGCCGCAGTAAAGATTACAGTGGCAACTCTCCAGACAAAGAACAGCGGCGACTACAACGGAACAGGACTCAAGCCCAACTTTGAAGTTGCGCTTCCTGCGGAGGTAGATCTTGCTGCCATCACAGAGGAGCGTCAGCTTACCGATGATACCCAGCTCATAAAAGCTATCGAGGTAGTGTCCACCATCAAATAAACAGGGACTGCCGGAAAGGAATTTTCTATGAATGCTCTGCTCAATGAGGTCGGCACAATTGCGGGACTGGTCATTATCTCCCTTTATATAGCCGTTATAATGGATGGCTTCGTTATGTTCAATATTATGATAAGAGAAGTGGCAGACGCTAAGGAATATGCCGCTGCGGTGCTTAAATGGACCAAGATAATAGTTCTTTACGCTGCGGGAGCCTTTATGCTTTTATATGTGATAGACGGTCAGGTCTCCTTTTACATTAAAGTCACCGAAGGGGTACTGAGCCTGCTGCTTTTTGCGGATGCTATACTCAGCACCATCATAAAATCAAAGTACGGCAAAAAAGGCTGAGGAGCGTGTTGCAGTTATGGGATTTTTCAAAAAGAAATGCGATTTCAAAAAGTCTCTTGCAGTCCTTGCAAAGCAGGGATTTTCAGACGAATATGCGGATATGCTTAAGGCAGAGATAGCCGAGGCGGAACGTCCAAAGGATATTGCAAAGGGAAAAAGCTTTCTTGCAAATGCCCTGCTCATACGGGGCAGGCTGAAGGAGGCTTTCGCTGTTTTTGAAGATATCGACATGAGGCGTCTGGAGTGGCACCTTCGCGGAAACCTTGTAAGCAACATGATCTTCTGCAAATTTGTGCAGGACGATTTCAAAACCGCGGACACTCTTTACAAGGACTACAATGATGTTGTTCTGGGCGAGCCCACAGACGCAATGAAGCGGAGCCTTGCCATCCATGAGCACATAAACGGCAGATACGAGGTCTCCGTTGAAATATACGCAAAGATGCTGGACAGTGAGTGCCGTTTTCTTGACATCTGCATGGTGAAATCCCTGCTCAGACTTGATATGTTTGAACAGGCAAAGGATTTCACGGCAGGCTTTGACAGATATGATGACTGCTGGGAGCTTACCGCAGAGGTGCGGAAGCTGAAAAACAAGGTCCTGGACGGACTGCCAAATAAAAAGAAAAAGAAAAAAGGCTGAGTCTTGACTCTGAACCGAACCAATTTGTACTGTATGCACAAATTGGTTCGGTTCATTTCAACTACTGCCCTTTATAGAAATTCTCTCGTTTGTTCATCGGCGAACTTGTACATATAGCTGTCAAGCAGCGGCTCCGACTGACTGTCATACCAAAAAGGACTTGTCAGTCCTCCTTCATACCGGCTTAATAATTTTCTGCGGACAATATCATCCTTATCTCCCGACATACGAAGATCGGAGCCTTTCAGATCGCAGGAGATCAGCGCATGGATACGATATGGGAGCTCCTTGCTTTCGACCTCCCCAATCTCTCTGTTATAACGATATGTATTCCGACTGTCAACATACGCATTACGACGCCCGAGCATATCGGGAGTAATGTTATTCCTGTCAAATTCGGGAGCAATGTTGCCCTTGTCAAATTCAGCATAATATGCTTCTTGGTTGGGAGATATATAGCTCGCCTTACAGGTCAGCCTGATCCTGCCGTTATCGGTATATTTAAAGTACGCAAGCTTCGTTTCAAAAAATTTTTCGTAATATTCCTGGGGGATACCGAAATGATCACACACCATTTTAATTATCTCAGAGTACCTTTTATCGGAAAGGAGACGTTTTTTCTTCATAGTGGTCATATCGAAAAGCCAGATATGATAAAGGGACTGCACCGCGATCGTGTTCTCATCGATAATGCAGTAATTATTTGAATCGATATGAGGATTAATTACCTCTTTTGTCTCCCTGTCGTACCACATCAGGTAAGTTTTATCATGTGTCCAGTGGATAAAGAATATCCGCTTTTGCGTCAGCAGCATCTGTATGCCGTTCTTTTTGATGCCCGAATGCTTGAAAAGCACCTCACACTCGCCGCTTTCAGTATGTATGACAGCGACTTTATTTCCCATATTGAAATAAATATCCGTACCATCGATGACCATATCACCGTAGCATTCGCCTTTATAGATGAGCTTATCCTCGCCGGTCATGAGATCGCCCATATAAAGCTTTGCGTTTTTCGAGATCTTGTAATCTACGCCGTCAGGCAGAAATTCCTGCGTATACCACACCGCTATCTTATCACTCATGGCAATATCCTGAATGCTGGTATGCTTCTCTATCCTGATCTCGGGATCACGGTTCGACCAGTGCCTGCCTCCCGCGCTGATCCCGAACAGCGATGGGCGCGGGGCTTCCGCGTGGGCGGTAAATGAATATGTCTTGCCATCGTCCGTTTCAATGATGAGTTTTCCGTTTTCTATGCTGCATTGCATAAGTTTTCACTCCTGTTCCTGATATTTTTGATTTTGCGGGATATTCTTCCTTACAACCATAATGACAGCATAACATTATGTTTTGTGAGCATATTTTACAAAATTATTTTATTTTTGTATCTTTGCATAAATTCATTATTTCTTTTTTGTCTAAATTGCTTGTAATCAGTATGATGTATTTACCGTTATTAAATGTTACACAATAATCTCTGCCTGTATCATGAATAAGATATTCCTGTCCTGATATGTCCGTATAATATTCAAATTCTGAATGACTATTATCAAAATTAGCATTAAAATCATAGTAAACGGTTTGCTGGAAGAAAATATATTTTTCTCCATTGAAATAAGCGGCAAATACAGAATTTTCATCGTCAAAATATTCTGACAGTTCAAATCCTTCGGGTAAATTCGATATTTCGTATTCTTCCTCAATAACTGTCGGATACTCTTTTATTGTTTCGCTTACGGAAACCGTAGTATATCCTTTGAAAATATTCATAAGGAAATCATGGATCGTCTCGCGAACAGCCTCCACGCTTAACGATGAAGCAAGAATTATTATCACAGCCGCAGCTGCGCAAACGACTCTTCGCCATGTTGTACAGATAAGTTTAAAATAAGGCTTTTCACGTCTTTTTATCAATTTGTTTATCTTGCGGTTGTATTTGTCAGAAAATTTATAATGCAGCTCCAAATCAACGGTTTTCAGAAATTCATCAATTTGAGGTTCAAAGACCTCTCCGAGGGCACTTGATAATATCGAAAATTCACTCATGATAGATTCCCTCTTTTTCAAGCAGTGTAACAAGCTTCTCTTTTGCGCTCTGTAATCTTTTTCTTGCCGCCGCATTTGAAATATGCAAGGAATCGGCAATTTCGCTGTACTTTAATCCACAATTAATACGAAGATATAGAATTTCCTGATCCGTATATGAAAGTTCTTTAATGCAGCGGACTATTTCAGTGTGATCTTTGCTGGAAAGTGACTCATCAGTCAGATCTGAAAAATTATCGTCCAACGGTACAGTTTTTACACGTCTTTTTTCCTCATTAAACATATTGATAGATGTGTTCTTAACTGTAACAACAATATATCGTTCTAACTTGTGAGGTTCTAAATTCTTAATTTTTTCAAAACATTTTGCAATGCTTAAAAAAGCTTCCAAACAAGCATCCTCGGCTGATTCCTGATTTTTTAATATTTTAAGAGCAATCGAAATAGCCGTAGTCTCATATTTACTATACAATCCCGCAAACGATTTTTTATCTTCTTCATCATCGATCAACGCCATGCAAGCGGCAAACATTCTATCACTTCCTACCGCGGGGACAGAAAAAGCCCGCAGGGGCTCCCCGCTATAATGCCTCCGCCGCTCCCCCATTGCGGGAGAACATCTCGTCTATCTCTGACTTCAACAAAGGGTACTCTGAAAGATCGGGACTATTTTCGATAAGCTCCTTCGCCGCCTTCTGGCACTGAGCAAGAAGCTCCCTGTCGGTGGCAATGTCTGCTATCTTCAGGTCGGGAAGTCCGTGCTGACGGTTCCCGAAAAAATCTCCCGCCCCCCTCATTTTCAGATCGTGCTCGGAAATAACAAACCCATCGGAGGTCTTTGTCATTATCTCAAGACGCTGCCTGGACTCGTCCGTAAAACTCTCCGCAATAAGGATACAGTAGCTCTGATACTGTCCCCTGCCTACACGTCCTCTAAGCTGGTGGAGCTGTGACAGACCGAATCTGTCGGAGTTTTCAATGAGTATGACAGTGGCATTGGGCACGTCCACGCCAACCTCTACCACGGTGGTGGCTACAAGCAGGTCAAGGCGGTGCTCCTTGAAATCGCTCATTACAGCGTCCTTTTCGGCGGCGGGCATTTTTCCGTGAAGAAGTCCCGTCCGACAATCTGCAAGGACGGTCTTTTTCAGACTCTGGACGTAGGTTTTCGCTGACGCCAGCTCATTTTCGGTTTCCTCTATCATGGGACAGACGATGTATGCCTGTCTGCCCTCATCTATCTGTTTTTTTACGAAGCCTAATGCCCTCGCTCTCAGCTTTGCAGTGACCGCAAAGGTCTCGGTCTTCATGCGTCCCTTGGGAAGCTCGTTAAGAATGGATATATCCAAGTCCCCGTAAATTATCATTGCCAGAGTTCTTGGGATAGGTGTTGCGGACATTACCAGCTTGTGAGGATCCTTCCCCTTTCCTGCAAGGACAGCTCTCTGATTTACTCCGAAGCGATGCTGCTCGTCTGTGATGACAAGTCCCAGCTGACGGAAGTTGGTGGTGTCGGAGAGCAGCGCATGAGTTCCCACCGCAACAAGACATCTGCCGTCCTCCATTGCTTCCGAGACCTCGGTACGCTGCTTTTTTGTCATGGAGCCCGTCACACAGCAGACCGTTATGCCAAGGGGCTCCAGCATTTCGGAAAGCGTCTTGAAATGCTGATTCGCCAAAATTTCCGTAGGCGCCATAAGAGCGGTCTGAAAGCCGTTGGAAGCAGCAAAATATGCTGCAGCGGCTGCGACGGCAGTCTTTCCGGAGCCAACGTCTCCCTGAATAAGACGGTTCATGGGAGAGGTTCCGCACAGATCGTTTATGATATCCTGAACGGCATTTTTCTGAGCCCCCGTCATTTCAAAGGGCAGAGCGTCATAGAATTTCTGCATATCGGCGGCGCGGATATCCATTTTACAGCTACTTTCGGTCTTATTTCTGCTTTTTATCATCATCATTCCAAGCTGGAGCCTGAGAAGCTCGTCAAAGGCAAGACGTTTTTTTGCCTCCTCCGCAGACTCATCGTCCTTGGGAAAATGGATATTATTCAGCGCCTGTTCAAGACCGCAGAGAGAGTATTTTTCCCGCAGATCTTCCGGAAGAGCGTCCTCAAAAAAGCCCTTCCCCGCATATTTCAGCACCTCGGAAATATTGGTAATGAGCATCGCCGCAGTGAGCCCCTCGGTAAGAGGGTACACGGGACGAAGAAGATTCTCTTCATCGATCTTCAGTACAGACGGAGAGTTCATCTCCCTGCGTGTGAGATTTCCCGAGACCCTGCCGCTGAAAAGATACTCCTCCCCCTCATGGAGAGCTTCGGCAGCGTAACGGTTATTATAGTAGGTGACAGCGATCCTGTCACCGTTATCGTCCTCGGCAGTGATCTTATAGATAGTAAGCCCCTGACGTATCCTTGCGGCAGGGGACTTTTTTATCACCATCGCTCTGATGACGGCGTGCTCGCCGATCATGGCTTCTCCTGCCGTTACAGGCTTTGAATAGTCAGTATACCGTCTGGGAAAGTGGAAAACAAGGTCCCCCACCGTCTCAATTCCTATTTTTTTATAGAGGGCGGCGCGCTTTTCTCCCACGCCTTTAAGCTCAGTTATAAGGGTGTGCCTTGTCATATCGCTGCTCCTTTTCAGAAGTTCGGAAAGCTTCTGAATCATATTATACCATTTCCTGAGAAAAAATCAAGTACTATGATCGGGGAGCAAAGTATTTTTCACGGAAAAACAGATCAATATCCTATTTTTTTCTGTAAAAGGCACCAAAATCCATGAGCTTTTCCTTTGAAAACAGTGCTGCAAAAGCCATGGGAGCAAGTATCGCTGCTGCAGAGGCTTCTTCTCCTGCAGACATTGCCGTCCCGATAAGGATAAGCATAGCCGCTCCTGCCAGCTTCTGAAGCACAAGCTGATTTTTTTTCCTGCGGACTGTCACAGTAATTTTTTTCTCCTCTGAAGCAAGTATTTTTGCATTTGAACCTGTCATTTTTATAGCCTCCTGTATTTGCACATATGTTCCGAACAAGCGTTCTTTTAATATTATAGAACAATCGTTCCGATTTGTCAAGAAGTTTCAGAAAATTTGTTCGCTAAAATATGCACAAAAATCCCTTGGAAAGCTCCAAGGGATTTAGCTATAATATACAATGTCCAAGGACATTATGTAAATTTACCGAAAACATCAGAGACTGTACTTTGCCATATACTGCTCTGCAAGATTCAGGTATTCCTCATCGCTGCTTTCATGCTGAGCCTTGATGTACTCGTGACGGTTCACAAAATCGTTTCTTTTCTGAGCACCGATAACATATACCGCTATATTTGAACAGTGGTCGGATATCCTTTCAAGATTGATAAGCAGGTCAAGGAAGTTGACGCCGCTTTCTATCACGCACTCGCCGTTTTTAAGACGCTCAATGTGCCTTTCCTTGAGGGTGGCATTAAGATAGTCCACCGTTTCCTCAAGAGGCTCTATCTTTGTTGCGGTCTCGACGCTGTTGTTCTTTACCGCCTCCACAGCCATGCCGATGATCTCCTGTACCGCGTCGGAAATGACCCCCAGCTCATGGAGAGCGCTTTCGGAGAAGACCACATCTATACCATGGAGCCTTTCCGCATCCTCAATAAGATTCATAGCGTAGTCTCCGATACGTTCAAACTCGGAGGTCAGATGGAGAAGCTCGGTGACACGGCGGTTTTCATAGTCCGTGAGACTGCACTCCGTCACCTTTACAAGATAAGCGTTGAGCCTGTCCTCCATGCGGTCGATGGCGGTCTCGTTTTCTTTTAACTTGCCTATGGTCTTTTCGCTGTAGTACTCGTCAACAAACAGCTTCCGCATTTCCCTGAAGTTTTTCAGTGCAAGCTTTCCCATGGTCACAACCGTGTTGTTAGCCTGCTGTATAGCAAGAGCAGGAGATTTCAGCAGACGGTCGTCCAGAGTGTCTATGACAATCTCTCCGCCCTCACCGTCATCGTCAGGCTTGTCACGGATAGTAAGGCAGGCGAGCTTTTCAAGAAGCTTTGTAAATGGCAGGAACAGCAGCGTTACCGTCACATTGAAGAATGTGTGGAAGTTTGCGATGCCGCCCATGTCTATGGTATTTTCCCAGAAAGGAAATCCGATAGTCGCCTTTATCGTATATACGGCTGTCAGGAACAGCACCGTACCGATGATGTTGAAGTAAAGGTGGACTGCCGCTGCCCGCTTTGCGTTTTTGGACGCCCCCACCGCAGAAATTATGGACGTAACACAGGTACCTATATTCTGACCCATGATTATGGGGAACGCAGCGGAATTTTTCAGAGCGCCGCTCTGGGAAATAGCCTGCAGGATACCAACAGAAGCCGCCGAGCTTTGAAGTATCGCCGTAACGACAGCGCCAGCAATAACGCCCAGCACAGGATTTGAAAGAGCCGCAAAAAGATCCTGGAACTGCTGCAGTTCGGAAAGGGGCTTTACAGAGTCGCTCATAGAGAGCATTCCGGTAAAAAGTATGCCCAGACCGATAAAGGTCTCACCCAGACTTTTTTTCAGGTCGCTTTTTGACAGCATAAATATCAGCAGACCGATAATAGAAATGATAGGCGCAAGATATTTTGTGTTCAGCAGCTGCAGTATCAGATTTGTGTCCGCACTGCTTTCCAGTCCTGCAAGACGGAGTATCTGTCCCGTAACGGTGGAACCTATATTTGCGCCCATGATAACTCCTATAGCCGAGGACAGCTTCAGAATGCCGGAGTTTACCATTCCGACGATAATTACCGTAGTAGCACCCGAGCTCTGGATGGCGGCAGTGACCACCGCTCCCAGAAGGACGCTTTTAAGAACGTTGCTTGTAAGACCGGAGAGTATTTTTTCCATCTTACCTCCGGAAACCTTTTCAAGTCCCTTGCCCAGCATTGTTTTTCCGTACATGAAAAGTGCAATGCCGCCGAATGCCTGAATCGCGATAAGAAAAATATCGGTGCCGGTCATATTTGTTTTCTCCTTTTAACATCTCTGCGGAACCCTCCGCACTTTACCCTGAAAATTTCTGCTTACTATGTCTCCATTATAACATATAATAAAATTAATAAAAGCAGTTTTTATTACAAATATTATTTTCTCGGTTTTACACAAATTTTTATACTCCCTGATGAAAAAATATGGCAACACCACATAAAAGCGGTGCTGCCATAGATCATATAACATTTTTCCTGATAAACTCGGTAAGCTCCTTTGCCATTTCGTCATGCTCCGGCTGTCTGGGATGTCCGGGAGTTGCCGCTCCGTTCCTGCTGAAAAGGTTGTGGTACGCCTTGATACCCATGTCATTAAGCTCGTCCGCGATCTCCCCGATAGCCTTGTCCCACTCGGCATCGTGCATGAGGATAGTGGTGGTCAGGACGTATTTCGCTGTCTTGTAGTGATCGTTAAGCTGACGCACCATCTGTATATAAGCGGTCTTCCACATATTTCTGTAGGAGGGGTCTGCAATGTCGATATCGTCCTTCTGAGTTTTGCTATTGTGCTTGTCGTTCTGACCGATGGCAATGATGACGATATCGGGGATGTACCTGCTGAAATCCCATTTTGTAGGGTCTCCCCCCTCGGGGAAATAGCAGACCTTGTCAAACACATTTTCAAGACCGATAGTGTCGGGGTAGTGGAAATATCCGGTACCGTCAAAAAGGGAGATGCCCCCCTGAGCGATATTATGTATCTGAGCGTCCAGATTACGGGCGGTCTGCATGACGAAGCTGTTCCAGACGTTGTCGTATTTGCTGTTGTGACCCTCCGGGTCGGTCTGAGCAACATAGTCCACCGCCTCGATGACCTCTCCTGCGCAGACGCTGTCCCCGTAGACCTCTATTTTTCTGACCGGCAGAGGGTCGGGGGTGAGGAACTCACCGTCCGTCTCGAACTCTTTAAGGAAGAGCATCTGATTTCCCGCATTGCGCTTGTAGATGATGACAGTGTGCTCGCCATCCGTAAGCCCCTCGGCGGCAGTGACAGTGATGTCCTTGCCGTTGTTGTCATGGGAGAGGGGTATGCCTTTTACAGTGCCGTCCACAACAACTCCTAACTGGAGGCTTCCCCACAGGACGGTGCTGTTTATGACTGCTTTAAGGGACGTCCCCCGTATTTTTAGTATGACCTGCGCTCCTGCGTGGAACAGCTTGGTTTCCTCTGCTGTTCTGTCGTATCTTCCCATATAGAGGGCTTTGCTGTCGCTGTGAGAAATTTTCATGGACGACACTCCTTTTTAACATTCTTTTGTGATGGAAAAGACATTTCGCTCCAATATGCCTTTACTTTATTTTACAGCATTTTGGATACTGTTGTCAAGGTGTGTCTGATAAGTTCATCATATTTTTAATATGATGCCGCTTGATTTTAGCTGCCTTCACCTACTAAATTTCCTGATCCGCCACCACCCTTTATCATAAATGGATCAAGCTTAAGATATAGATCAAATGTATCTCTTCCGTATTTATCAATATCTTTCCTTTCTAATACGCCGTGACTATCATATTTATCTATATAATTATGCTGTATTGAATAATATCCTGCATCACCGGCTGAAATTTCTAATGCTTCATAGCTATTTTTACCGCCGTCACTTCTTACACCAAATATTCTAAACCAATAATGCCTGTCAAATTCTACGCATAAACCCGGACCGCCCCAATGCTGTAACTTGCTGTTTGGGTCAATACAGGTAAGGGTATTGTAAAATTCAATTAACGTGTGAATATCTGCTTCATCAATAAGCTCAGCATCTTCATTCTGACTGATTTGACCATTTAACCAAGCGACAACAACGTCACGTGAATCATAATCATCATAAGTAATAAATTTTTTTACCTGTCCTATTTTGTCAATGTAAATGATTTCATTGTAAAGA